>JACSRP010000263.1 GCA_014879665.1 Anaerolineae bacterium
TGTATAAGAGACAGATCTACGCCCATCTCGAATGCGGCAAACGATCCCCGCCCGCCAAAGCCAGAGACTCAGTGGCAGCAAACAGAGCCGCCCGAAGGCCGCAAAGAGGCCGAAAGCGCGCCCTCTGAGCCGATACTTTTCTCCAGTTATACGCCCAAAGAAGCCGCCCCGAACACATGGCTTTCGCTGCATGGCTATGTTTATAAACAGAGCGCCGCGCCGCAAGTAAGCATAGATGTTGGCGTGCTGCTGGGCGATAAAGCTGGCGATTACCGGGAACTGGAGCAGCCGGCCATCGTCCCTGTCGAAGCAGGCGCGCTGATCACTGCAACGCCAAACCTGCCGGGGTTCCACTTCAACCCGCCCGGCGCAAGCATTATCCTGCTTGAAGACTGGCATCGTTTCGATTTTAAGCTGCGCGCAACCACTGCGCCGGTCAATCAGGCGGCCAATGGCAGCATCACTTTTTCAGTTGAAGGCGTGATCGTGGCGGATATTCCGATCTCTATTTTTGTCAGCCCACAGGCGCAGTCACGAAGCAGCGCCGCGCCCTCAGGCCGGCTGTCCCCCGGCGTTAGCCCGTATCGCGCCGTATTTTGCAGTTACAGCCACAAGGACACTGCCATTGTTGAACGTGTGGAACGTGCCATCAAACTGCTGGGGTACACCTACCTGCGCGACGCGACGACTTTACGCAGCGGTGAGAACTGGAATGATGCGCTAATGAAGATGATCGATCAGGCGGATATTTTTCAGTTATTCTGGTCGTCAAACGCTTCAAAATCGAAATATGTGCAGCAGGAATGGGAATACGCGCTCAAAAATAAGGGGACTAAAGCCAATTTCATCCGCCCGGTGTACTGGGAAGAGCCGCTGCCTAACGTACCGGACGCATTAGGCATGCTGCATTTCGAATATGAGCCAACGCTGGATGATTTATAGCGCGAAGGGCGCATCTGTGTGTGCGCCCTTACAAATATTACCCTGAACCTACCCCCCGTGCTACGCCGTCTTGGCGATGTTATCACGGCCTTGCAGCACCATGGCGATGCCGATCAAGATGGTAGACATGATCAAAATGAGCGTGCTGATGGCGTTGATTTCAGGCGTCACTGAGGTTCTCAGCAGCCCGAACACGAACACTGGCAGCGTGGTAGAGCCGACGCCAGAAAGGAAGAAAGTCACCACAAAATCATCTAGGGAAAGCGTGAAAGCCAGCAGCCCACCAGAGATCACGCCGGGCAAAATCAAGGGGAACGTGATCCGCCAGAAGGTTCGCCATGGCGTCGCCCCGAGATCAGCGGCAGCTTCCTCTATTCGTGGATTCATATCGGCAAAGCGCGCGCGCACCACAATGGCCACATAAGAGACCGTGAACACCACATGCCCGATAATGATAGTACCCAGTCCCGGCGCGGCATTTAGGCCGTTGCCCCGCAGGTAATTGAAGATCAGGTTGAAGAAAATCAGCAGGGAAACACCCTGCGTAATTTCAGGGATGACGACCGGCAAAAACAGCAGGTTATCTACAATGCGCTTGCCGGGATAATTGCCCCGCGCAAGGCTCATGCCCACCATGGTGCCAAGCGCCGTCGAAATGAGCGTGGTGATGATGGCAATAGTGATACTGGTGCCGAAAGATTGCAGCATTTCTGAAGTCGAAAAGCGGGCTTCCGAGCCGGCGATATTATTGAAAATATTGCTGTACCATTCCAGCGTAAAGCCGCGCCACTGGCCCACACTGCGAGAGGCATTAAAGGAAAATACGATCAAGATGATAATCGGCGCCCACAGGAAGAAATAACCTACAATCGGGGCGAAAATCATGAATATTTTGCCCGCGCGGCGCACCGCCATATCACGGGCTATTTTGCCGTGATTAAATTCGACGGTATGGGAGCGGGGGGCGCTGCTTCCAGCGGCTGCTTGTGCCATCGTTACTTTCTCCTGCTGGAAGCGAACGCATAAACCATCAATGCCAGCATGACGATGCCCATCATCACCACTGATGCGGCTGCGCCCAGCGGCCAATTGCCAGTGCCGCCAAACTGCCGCTGAATCAGCGAGCCGATCATCAAGCCCTGATTGCCGCCGAGCAGTTCAGGAGTGATAAATGAGCCAATCGCCGGAATGAACACGAGAATACAGCCAGCAATCACGCCGGGCATGGTTAGCGGCAGCACCACCCGCAGAAACGCGCGAATGTCATTAGCACCAAGGTCGTTGGCCGCTTCCACCAGCCGGAAATCGAAGCGTTCAATGGTGGCATAGATCGGCAGCACCATAAAGGGCAAAAAGCCGTAGACCAAGCCTACTTGTACGGCAAAATCGGTGAACATGAACTGTACTGGCTGCTCAACGATACCCAGCCCCACCAATACGGCGTTGATCAGCCCCTCATTGCCGAGAATGAGCCGCCATGCGTAAGTGCGTACGAGAAAGTTTGTCCAGAACGGCAGGATCACCAGAAACAGCGCCAGATTTGCAGCCCAGCGGCTTTTCCGCGTGGCGACGAAGAAGGCAAGCGGGTAACCCGCGATAAGACAAATGATGGTCGTCAGCACCGCAATCCAGATGGATTTAACGAATACTGAAAAATAGGTGGGGCTAAAAATACGGGCGTAATTATCTAATGTAAGCTCAGGGCTGATAAAAGCGCCCCGGGTGCCACGTGTCATAAAGCTGATGCCAACAACGAACAGCAGCGGAATGATGAAAAAGATGGCAAGCCACAATACTGCGGGAAGCGCCAGCAAACCGCCCCGCCGTTTTTCGCGCGGGTCATAGCCGGAAGAACTACTTAAATCTATATTGAAAGCCATAACGGTATCACTCTGGGTTATTTAGGGAACGAAACCGCGAAGTATTTTCAGATTATAGCAAGCATTTTGCGCGCACAACGTAAATAGATCGCCCAATTTCGATAGCAAATTTTCAGGCGAAATGCTGTAAATGTTTGCCTCTTCTCAAGCCGAACCCTAACCTAATATAAACCAGAAATGAACACTGATTTATCGCTGACTGAACTATGATTAAAGTAACGTTGTTTGTTATTAAGTTTCGGTGATGTGCCAAAGGAGTATCCTATGCGACTCAAAAGCGTCACTTTATCATTCGCAATGCTGATCGCCATACTTCTCACTATGCCGTTTGTGGCGGCAGCCAGCCCCGCGCAGCAAGCATGCGGGCCAAGCGTAACACACGTAGTTGCGCGAGGGCAAAATATGTTTCGCATTGCGCTGGCTTACGGCACAACCGTGGCGGCCATCGCTCAAGCTAATCAGATTGCCAACCCGAACGTGATTTATGCCGGGCAAACGCTGATCATTCCCTGCCCCGGCAACGCTGGAGCACCGCCAGCAGCCCCGCCAACGCCAATTCCGACCCCGATACCGAACCCCTATGAGATCAACGGTCTATTTGTGGTCAGCCCACCGGTGATCGCCAACCCGGCTGCGCTGGTACAGGGCAGCATCGTCCCGCTGACAGCAGACTGCCGCCGCCTGCGCGCCACCTCGCCTACAGACGGGTTTGCGCTAGGGCAGAACACGTTTTACTGGGATCCTGCGCCGGGGGCTACTGGCTATAGGATCAACGTATACAATCACGATCTGTTTAATGGCCGGTTGGTCGCCTCATTTAACGTCGGGCCATTTTTCACGAATTTCAGCGCCAATCTGGGCGAAGGATATATCGGCCCCGGGATGCGATTCTCGTGGGAAGTACAGGCATTGGTGAGCGATCAGCCGGTTTGCACGGCGCCGCGGGTCTATCTGTATCGTTCAACAACGCCAAGTTAGCAGGAAAATCAACCCCTCTTCTCTGCAAGCGTACTGAAGAGGGGTTATTCCCATTCGATGGTGCCGGGGGGTTTACTGGTGACATCGTAGACGACGCGATTTACGCCGCGCACTTGGTTGACGATGCGACTGCTGGCACGCGCTAACACGTCATAGGGCAGGCGCGCCCAGTCGGCGGTCATAAAATCGTCGGTGGTGACGGCGCGCAAAGCGATGACTTCTTCATAGGTGCGGTTATCGCCCATCACGCCGACGCTTTTGACCGGCAGCAAGACGGCGAAATACTGCGCCGCCAGAGCCGAATCGTAGGATTCGAGTTCAGCGGTGAAAATGGCATCGGCTTCGCGCAGTGTTTCCAGACGATCCCAGGTGATTTCGCCAAGACAGCGCACCGCCAGCCCCGGCCCCGGAAAAGGCTGCCGCCAGACGATGCTGGCGGGTAAGCCTAAGGCTTCGCCTACTTTGCGCACTTCATCCTTGAAGAGATCGCGCAGCGGCTCGACCAGCTCAAAATGCAAATCTTCAGGCAGGCCGCCAACGTTATGGTGACTTTTGATGACCTTTGCGGTTTTGCTGTTGGCGGCACTTTCGATGACATCGGGATAGATGGTACCCTGCGCGAGAAATTTCACGCCGGCATCGGCTAACCCCCGCGCCTGTTCGGAGAAGATGTCAATGAAGAGCCGCCCGATGCGTTTGCGCTTCGCTTCGGGTTCAGTCACGCCGTCAAGCGTATCGAGAAACTGCTCGGTGGCATTGACGGCGATCAGGTTCATGTGCTGTTGGCCACCAAAAACGCGCGTTACCTGCTCTGGCTCGCCTTTACGCATCATGCCGGTATCTACAAAAACGCAGGTTAGTTGATCGCCTACCGCCTGGTGCAGCAGCACCCCGGCGACGGCAGAATCCACGCCGCCGCTCAAAGCCAGCAAAACGCGCTGATCGCCAACACGTTCACGAACAGCATGAATCTGATCCTGAATGAAAGCACCCGCCGACCAGTTGGCTTCACATTCACAAATACCAAAGACGAAGTTATACAGAATTTCTCTGCCGCGCGGGGTATGCACCACTTCAGGGTGAAACTGCACGGCGTACTGCTTGCGGGTAGGATCGCCCATGGCAGCAAATGGAGAATTTTCGCTGGCGGCGATGGGGATAAAACCCTGTGGAGGGCGCTCAATGCGATCTCCGTGGCTCATCCACACGTCGAGTTCAGGGGCAATTCCGGCGAACAGCGGGCTTTCGTCGTGATGATGCACCCGCGCAGAGCCATATTCGCGGGTTGTTGAGCCGGCAACGACGCCGCCAAACGCACGAGTCATGGCCTGCATGCCGTAGCAGATGCCCAATGCAGGCAGACTGTTCAGCGCATAATCGGGAATTTGCGGCGATCCGTCATCATAGACAGAGTTAGGACCGCCGCTGAAGATGTAACCACGCGGTTGATGCCGCCCCACCTGTTCCAGCGGCGCATCAAACGAGAACACTTCGGCGTAGACGCCAAGCTCACGCACGCGGCGCGCAATCAACTGTGTATACTGCGACCCGAAATCAAAAATCGCGATGCCGCCGGCGCGTGGATCGGTCATGGTTTAACGGGCTTTCATCACCAGCGTGACGCTGCTGCCCACTAACACGACAACACCAGCCAGCCCGAAGGCAAAATAGCTGAGATTGTTGATCAGCGGATTATCGGCGTTCAGTTTGGAGGGCGATATTTTTCCAGCGGCGCCAGTATCTTCGGGCGTGGCAGGCACATCAAAGGGGGCAACTTGCGGCGAAACGCCTTCCGCAGCGCCAAAAGCAACATTGATCGTCCAGCCGGGCGCCGGGCGCACGAGAAGCTGCGATGGGGTGGTCAGGCCGAAACCTTCGGGAGAGAAGGCGCTGATCAGATAATCGCCATCGGGCAAATCGCTGAAGCAGTGCGGCTCATTTTCGCCGGTGGTGGTGTAATCATCGAATAATTGATCATCCTTAATGAGCATGACGGCGCCACCTGCCAGCAGCGATTCGCCCACTTCTTGGAGGCGATTCTGGTTGGCATCGTTGAACACCAGCACGCAAACCTGAGCGGGCATATCCGCGACATCCATCGCCGGAACCACGCCGTTGGTGATGGAAATAAGCGGCGCAGGCGGCGCATTCTCCGGTGTAAGGCCGCTGCCTGTCGCCAATGAGCCATCCGGCAGATCGAGGGAGGGCGTGGCTTCCGGTTCAGCGGTGGCTTCGGCAGTTGTTTCTGAACTTGTGGGGCCAAAATTAGTCGCGCCGCCGGGCGGAGGGCGCACCACAATTTCTTCACCAGCTACGAATTGATCGGTGCTAGTGAAGCCATTGAGCTGCATCAATTCTTCAATGCCGGTGGAAGCGGCGGCGGAAATGGTTTCAGGGGTATCGCTATCCTGAATGATGTAGGCAATCGAACCATCAGGCAGGATACGCATTGATTCCAGTAAATTGAAAGCAGGGTTGTTGGCAGCATCCGGTACCGGCGGGGTGCCGCCCGTCACGGGCACATCAAGCACCGGCGCAGTCACTTCTGGCGTGGCCGCTTGAACGGAACCAGGCGGTTGTACTACGATCTGCTGGCCGATCACGAGGAAGCGGCCGTTACCAAGCGCGGAATTCAGATCGAGCAATTCTTGACGGGTGACGCCGTAAGCAAAGCCGATAGCATCCAGCGTGTCGCCGGGCTGAACGGTGTGAATGATCGAGCCATCGGGCTGCGGCGGCTGGCGATTGACAAAGCTGGCAACCGGAGGCGCCGTCGGGATCGGGGTTGCGGCGGGCTGGGCAGGGCTTCCGGGGTTTCCGGGGGCAGCGCCACCGGCGCCGCCAATGGTGAGCGAGGCAGCATCCCAGTAGCTGGAATTGAGTTCGGCAGGCCACAACTGGGTGGTGAACAGGAATAAGGTCACCTGAGTGCCGGTTGAGGTGGCGCTGACCACGATATTTTCCCAGCGGTCATGGGGCATAGCATTGGCAGACCAGACGACATCGGAGTCGAAAGGATTGGTGCCACCGTTCGGGTCAATGCCTACGCGCATGAAAGCGCCGCTCTCAATAGCAGAGCCGCAGATGGTCGAGTTCGGCGCAAGGTTGCAGGTGTGCAGCTGGCCTTGAGCGCTGCCGGTCACATTCTCGCCCTGCGGCACCGCGACCTGCTGGTAAATGGCGGCGGTGTAGGTGGCGAAACCCTTATTGAAATTGAAGGCATGATTACCTTCGAAGGGATCGGGGCCGGGGCCATTGTGTGGAAAAGCTACCGGCTGCAAATTCATCCAGGCCTCGGTACGCGGCTGTTCGGTATACCAAACGCCCCACGCTTCCGGCACGTTAAAATCGGCGCGGCCACGATTGGTGTAAGTACCTTCAAAACCGGGATCACGCAAAAGATTACCCTGTGCTGCTACAGGCAGCACCAGCGCGGCAGTCACTGCCGCCAGAAAGAGGCACAAGAGTGCTTTTTTCAGCATATGTCTCACTCGTCAGATTCTTCGAAACAAGATCAAATTGTATAACAGCGCACAACGTCTATCAATTGCGCCGCCTGAACGGCATCCCTACGATGACTCATTAGAGGCATCTCCTAGAAGCTCTCCGCCATCTATGGGGATAGATGCGCCGGTGATGTAATCGTTGGTCGCTGTGAAGATACAGGCGCGCACAGCATCGCCAACATCGCCGCTGCGTTTGAGAGGCAGGCGATTTTCAACGCGATTCCAGACCTCATCCGGCAAATTATCGGTGCGTAAAATTGGGCCGAAGATCAGGCAGTTACAGCGGATATTGTACTGTGCCAGCGCGCGCGCGGTCACCTGCGTAAGCATGATCAAGCCGGCTTTGCTAACGCTGTGCTGCGGGCGATGCGGCCATGGCTGCATCCCGGCGGTATCCCCGATATTAATGATCACCCCGCCGCCTTGATCGCGCATCATGCGACCGGCGAGCTGCGAACAGTAGAAGGGCGCGGTCAGATTGAGGTCCAGCGCGCTATTCCAGCTTTCAGGGGGGATCTCTAAGAAGTTGCCCTGCTCAAAATTACTGGCGCTGTTGATCATGACATCGAGGCGGCCAAAACGCGCCCGAATCTGCTCAAAATTTTCGATAATATCTTCATGGCGGCGATAATCGCCTTTCACGATCAGGCTTTCAACGCCCAAAGCGGCGATTTCCTCCGCCGTCTGATTCGCCTGCTGATCAGACGCGCTGTGATGGATGATGACATGCGCACCTTCAGCGGCGAAGCCTAAGGCGATAGCGCGGCCTACCCGCCGCGCCCCGCCGGTCACGAAAACAACTTTGCCATTCAGTGATTGATACATGCTGCATTCTCCCTATTTGAACATCAGCGCTGTGAACTACAGCGCGCCATTTACGATCTACACTATCAAAAATAGCACAAATTTTCTGAAAAAGGGTGACTATATTGCTAACAAAATGGACTCAAAATTTGAGGGGAAAAAGGGGCCTAAAACGAAAAAAATAATGAATAATGGGGCCTAAATAGTGCGCAATTATTTTATTTGAACGGCGTTTTAGACCAGTCTACGGGCAGCATTGGGGGGCGTAAATGACCACCGCGGGTATCCCACGGCATAACGCCGGTCTGCTGCCAGTCAATGCCACGCGCATAGGCACGCGCAAGGTCTTCCATCAACTTCACCTGTTCGGGCTTATGCGAGTCCAATGTCAACGCTGCGGGATCGCAGCGGCCACAATCTACGCCGAGCATCTCCGCATTTTCACGGGTGAGCAGCAGATTATAGCGCCGAAAATCAAGACGCCTGCCGTAAATTGTCCGAGTCAGATCGGCCACTTGAAAAGCGGTATCATCCAGCGAATTGAGGATCAGATAGCGCAGCCAGCGGCGAAGCCCATAGTTTCCGGCGGCTAATTCGTGATCTAGATGGGGGTTAGGCGCAAAGCCAGTGCCGATAGAGATTAAGATGGTGCGGCCATCTACAAAGCCTTCGCCAGCGCCGAGGTGTTCCATCGCCATGACCGCCGCCGAGAGCGCGGGGCTAATATCAGCGCCAACCCCGCCATCAATGAGCGTGCCAGCGATAGGCGGGAAGAACATGGGCGCGGCGCTGCTGGCGGCAACTGCGCCGGCAAGCGGGTATTCCGCGAAAAATTCAGCATGGGGGCCGCGATTACAGATATGATGCATGCCGCCGGTGCGCACATCTTTAGTGGTGATCATGATGATCGGGCGCTGAATATCCCCTATTTTCACGCCGTTGGCATAGGCTGCCAGCGCATTGACGAACGGCTCAATCGGGTAAAGATACCGCGTGCTGTGCGCAACATAATCGAATAACAAACGGGGGCTAGCGCGGGGGAAGGACTGCGCTATTTTCTGGCGGTAAATTTCCGCCACCGTCTGTTCCATAGGCACACCAAGCGCGATGGCGGCGGTCAGGATAGCGCCGGTGCTAGTGCCGGCCACTAGATCGAAGATGTCACGACATAATTGGCCAGTGGCACGCTCCAATTCTGCCAACACTGCCGCAGCGATGATGCCGCGCATGCCCCCGCCATCCAACGCGAGGATCATCTTCTTCGCTTCGGGATTCACATTCAGCACGATTTAACCCGTATCACTTGTATGCAGAGAGTATAGCAGGGCTAGCGCATCAAAACCTGACCTGTGCATTAAAGATTGTATTGAACTGCTGAGCGACTTGAGGGGAAGGCGTGGCCCACAGATTGGGTCATTCGACTCCGGTTTAACGCTTGGAGAAGGCGCTTAGGACACATCTCCTATAATAGTCTGTTATGCGTTGACGCTATGTTCGCGTTATAATTCGCAGACCTTGCACCTGCGGGATTCGGGAAGGAATACGGCATGGCAAAGCGGTGGCTAGCAATTATCATGATAACGCTCCTTGTGAGCGTAACCACAATTGGCTTCACGCAGTTGGCCGCTGCAGACGCCGCATTACAAACTGGCGCATGGACTGCCAACTATTTCAACAATCCAAATCTTCAAGGCGCACCAGTCGCAACCGGTGTTCTGCCCCCCGGCGGAATTAACATGAACTGGGGCACGAACCCACCCGATCCGGCGGTTCCAGCGACTAACTGGTCTGCGCGCTTCACCAGCGTTCAGCAGTTTGCGCCCGGCAGCTACGAGTTTTTCCTAACCTCAGATGATGGCTCGCGGCTGTTCATTGACGGTGTGCTGGTGGTTGACCAATTCATCGGGCAGGTGGCGACTACGCGGTCATTCTCGGTAACGCTGACCGCCGGCGCGCATACGCTGGTGGTTGAGTATTTCAACGGCATTGATCAGGCGATTTTGCAATTAAACTGGATTGGCACTTCGCCAATTACCACAGCGACGCCGTTTGGCTGGCCTACGGCAACCTTTGGCCCAACGCCGACCAGCACGCGGATTCCGCCAACAGGATTACCGGCTATTCCGCCGGGGGCGATGACCGCGACAGTGGTTCGCGCTTCGGTGCTGCTGGCGCGATCTGGCCCGTTCATCGGCGCGCCGGTCGTAGGGCGGCTGCAACGCGGGCAGACTTATGCAGTCATCGGGCGAGATGCCAACGCGCAATGGTTCTTGCTGCAACTAAGCGGTTTTCAGGGGTGGGCATGGGGCTACTACCTGTTCATCAATGGCAACGAGTTCAACGCGCCGATTGTAGGCCCGTTCACAACAGCTGGGGAGCCTTCCGCCAGCACCGGAATAGTGGTGCAGTCGCAGGCAGGAATTCGCCTGCGCGCCGCGCCGACCGTCGCTTCCGAACAGATCGGGCGCATTGGCTGGGGCGAAATTCTGCCCGTGCTTGGCCGGACGGCCGACGGCGGTTGGTATCAGACCAATTTCAAGGGCACGATTGGCTGGATCGCGGCGTCATTGGTACGGAGCATTGAAGGCGATCCGATGGCCGCGCCGGTCACGGGATAGGCAGTTTAGATTAAACCTCCTCCCCTCACCCCCCTTTCCCGTGTGCTGCACGCAGACACAGCAGATCACGGGGGAGGGGCGGGAGCGGGCAATGGTATCAAAATCTGAAACCTCTGATAAAGCATTTTCTGAATCACAGAGCGCCGGAAAACGAAGATTAGACCCTATCCTCATCTGCGAGCGGAATGATGTAGATGACCGGTTCTTCATAGGGGTGAGTAGCACGAATGGCGCGGATTACCCCATGAACCTGCGCGCGGTCACACCACGTTTGAATACACTGTTCCGGCACGATGCTGGCCTCTCCCGCCCGACCGATGGCGGGGTTTGCGCCCGCGCTGGCGGTAAAACGCCCGATGCCGCTGATTACGAACGAGCAGTGAGAATACTCGCCAATAGTGCCGGCACCGGCGTCGCCCATCGCCTGTAGAACCGCAGCGACGGCGTTTTCTGGGACGGCGACTTCAATTTTGCAGCGTTTCCAATCCATAACAGTTGTTCCCCCTGTGAAAAATAGGCTGCAAATACTATCAGCCTCTATTTTAATAGCCGAAGAATCAAGTTACACTTGCTATAAGTTCATCTTCGATCACCTGATCAACACGCCCGCAACCCGCGCGCTAACGATTCTAAAGAAAAGCATATTCGTGAGAGGCTCACGTTCGCAATCCCGGCTCATCGTTCGTCGCCGTCAGCGCGGCGCAGGATGCGGTTCG
The DNA here is from genome assembly GCA_014879665.1 of Anaerolineae bacterium. GTDB lineage: Bacteria > Chloroflexota > Anaerolineae > Aggregatilineales > Phototrophicaceae > Flexifilum. The sequence continues at coordinate 11,445 of JACSRP010000263.1, forward strand.
TATTTACTGCTTTTTGGGCTAATTGCCGGGGCGGCGGCGCTGACATGGACATGGTTGAATCGCACGCAGCCCGTCCCGCTGACGGCGGCTGACAACCGGCTTGGCGCAGCATTTAACGCATTTATGCGCGGCGACCTAACCAACGCAATCAGCTTATCGCGGCAGGTGGTAGAAGATGGTGATGAGAAGGCAGTTGATGTTTACGCGGCAGCCGTCAATCTGCTCACCCGCGCACTGATCTATCGCAGTTACAGCGACTATAATCGCGCGGCAGACCGCAGCGCGGCGCTGAATATCGCCAGCGAAGCCCACGTCATTTCACCCTCAAATTTTGAGATTACCGCCGCCTATGCGCTGGCGCTGGCGGTTAACGGCTATCCGGGCGACGCCGCGGCGCAGGCGGAAAACGTCCTTGAACGCCGCCCGGAACATACGCTGGCACGTACAGCGCTGGCGCTGGCCTACAGCACAGCGGGAAGCCACGAGATTGCGCTTCGGGAAAGCCAGCATGCGGTTGAATCGGCAGAGGGGCTGAGCGCGGTAGATGCGCTGCGAGCATTGGCCATCGCTTACAGCAATAATGGCAATTATGAGGCGGCGATTCGTGCGGTTGATGCCGCTATCGCGGCGCAAAACAGTTTAATTCCGCTGCATTTTGAGCGCGCGCTTTATGCCCTGCAAACCGGCGATGCTGACGATGCCACTGTCGCCTATTTTCAGGTACTCACGCTGGATCCCTCTAACGTCAAAGCGCGTTTCCGCCTGTGTGAACTTTCGAGCATGCTGCGCGAGCATCTGACCGCGCTGCGCTATTGTAGTGAAGTGACGGATCTGGCGCCGGGCTGGGCGGATGGCTGGTACCAACTGGGGCGAGAATATTTCCTGCAAGGCGATTTTGCGAACGCGCAGGAAAACCTGCATCGCTGCGCGGCGCTGCAAACGATGCAGAATGTGCCGGTGGCAGAGCGGCGCTTTGAATGCTGGTATTTACAGGGGCAGGCGGCGCAGATACGCGGGGATTGCGAGGCGCTGCTGAGTACATACAATGAATTCCGGGCGATGGCCGCCGATGCGGATGTTCAGGAAACGTGGGTTTACCCGCCAGAAGGCCCGCCGGGGTGTGCGGTTAACGGCGCAGCAAATAAGTACCGGCATTAAACAGGTGGGGGCAGCGCGCTATCCACACTCTGATCGTGATCGTTTTCAAGCGCGGCTGCCGCAGGCGGTTCAGCCGCTACCTGCGGGGCAGATGAAGCCTCTACAATTTCGTGGTCATCGGAATCTTCCCATGAGATGATCCAGATGCAGGCGCCGGCAACCAGCACACAAGCGGCCAGCAGCGCCAGCCATTGGCCGGGCAGCAAGCCCACATCGCGGGCTTCAACCACCAGCAAAATGATCATGCCCAACGACAGGATAATCCATGCCGCAAGGCGGGGGTGTACGCGAGTCCAGCGAACCGGCGCGAAAGTTTCGATACGTTCCATAAGTTAATTTCCCTCGAACGCCCCCATTATAGCGAAAAAACACAAAACTACAGCGCGGCATTTGCGGTTCATGGAGGATGCGTCGGGTAAGTGATCGTGTCCTTGCTGCGCCGGCATGCCGCGTCCCTGCGGCCTCCCCCGCGCATTGGCTGAGGGGAGTTACGCACGCCGGGGGCTAGATTGGCTTCATCACGCGGTCGGCGCGCAGCTGCTTCATCAAGCCGATATTATCGGAGGTGAGCAGCTCATGGGCGGCTTCACGCCATGCCGGAAACTTGATCTCATCCAGCTTCATCGGCTGATAGCCTGCGCCTAGAAAAGACTGGCCAATATCGGCGGGGGTAGATTTCGGCAAGAATACAAAGCTCACTTCACTTTGCAGCTCACGACTGGCTTCTTCAACGGCATTCACCAGCGCGCGCACGACTGGCTCGCGGGGGACATCCAACGCGACATAAAATTCATCTACACGGGTGATCAAGTTTTCCACCTGCCAGCCCGCCAGCGCCACTACCCTGCCCTGCATATCCTGCACCAGCAGATAGCTTTTCTGCCCGAAGGCCATCATCACGTCCATACGGCTGACATCGCGTTTCGTGGCCTGTGTGATGAATGCGGCGATTAACTCGGTATTCGCGGGCATCCCCCGCCGCACGATGATCTCGAAGCCGGGCGCAACAGAATAGTGCATGCCGGTTGACTTCTTAACTTCACCGCCAAGAGGCTTCACAGCGGCGAGAGGGGTTTCCGCTACGCCGCGCGCCTTTGCCGGCAGTTTGTTCCACGCGGCCTGCACCTGCTTCCACGTTTCCTCAACATTGCCATCATTCGTGATGATGACATTTGCTTTAGCAATTTTGTCGGCCTGTGGGCGTTGGGCGAGGATACGCCGCCGCGCTTCTTCTTCAGACATTTTGCGGCGCTCAACCAGCCGCTTAATCTGAGCCTCTGCCGAGGCATCCACCACCCAGATCGCATCAACAATATTGCGTAAATTTTCGCTCTCCAACAGCTTGATTGCCTCGATCACGATCACCCGTTGTTTGGCGCGCCCCAACAGCGCGGCGATAGCCTGACCGACAACAGGATGAATGATAGCTTCGAGTTTGGTGAGGGCATCTGGATAGGTGAATACGATATTGCCCAGCAGCGAGCGATTCACCGTGCCATCAGGATTCAGAATGAACTTGCCGAACATTTCGACGGTGGGCAGATAAGCTGGCGCGCCGGGCGCGGTGGCCTGATGCGAAAGCTGATCGGCATCAATGGTATAAGCGCCGAGATGCTGAAGCATTTGCCGGACGACGCTTTTGCCAACCGCGATATTGCCAGTGAGGCCGATGACGTATCTGTCTGCGCTCACGGCATCCTCCAATATGAAGACAGAAAAAATGAAAGTTGTGTATTTATTCTAACCTGAATTATCACGCCGATGCAGTAATCAGGATTAAGGTATTAGGTTGGGAGCGGGGCGAGAGAGTTTTAGACCCTCAGGATACAGAAGGATTCGCCGTACAGCGGGCGCGCCGGGGCGCGTTTTCGCCCTTAACCTGACGGTTCGAGCGTCGGGCGGATTGGCGCAGATTCGGCTAATTTTCGGGCTTGCAGCGCCGCCTCTACGGGCAGCCGCAGCGCCATCAATCCAGTGATGATAGTGATCGCGCCCACCACCTGAAATGCTGCTTCAAGGCCGATTCTATCAGACATAGCGCCAATCAGCAGCGTCCCTAATGCGCCCATACCGAACATAAAGCCCAGCGAAAGGCCGGAAACGAGACCTTTACGGGCGGGCATAATTTGCTGCGCCATGACTACCAGCAGGCTGTGACCGCCGCCGGTGAGCGCGCCAACCAGCAGCGCCAGCAGCAGAGCGGCAGGCACAGTTTCAGCGGTAGGCAGCAGCATGAGCGCCGGGCCACCGAGTATTAACGTCATACCGATGATGAAGCGGTCGCTAAACCGCGACGCCATACGGGCAAAAATAACGCCTGCGATGCCCCCTGCGAACCAGTACATGCCGGTCAAGGCGCCATACTCGCTGGCAGACCAGCCTTTCAATTGAAAAATACGGGGGATGAAGGCGGCAGTACCGGGGTTCGCCAGCGCGCGCAGGGCGATTACAACTGCCAGATAAACGATCACACTCGCGGCGACAGGCGCGGTTTTGCGGCTTTCGCCCGCTGCATGGTGGCGCGTCTGCAAGTAGGCTAACCGCGAAGGCATAGAAAGCAGCAGCAGCAGAATGCCCGGCAGCGCGATCAAGGCCAGTGCCACAACCGGGGAAAGCGTGCCGTGCTCCAGCAGTTGATTTTGCACCGATGGGCCAAGCGCGGCGGTGAATAGGTTATTGCGAGTCGCAAATTGATCCAGCAAGAGGCCAATCAGCAGGGGGCCGAGGCCGCCGCCCAACTGGCCGCTGAGGAAGAAGATCGAAGTATAGTGCGCTGGCCGGGCGGAACTCATTTCTGAGGCATACATCGCGCCAATCGGGTGAAAAGCGCCGCTGCCAAGCGCGGCCAGTACATAAGGCACCAGCATCGCCCAATACTGACCGGTGGTGGCGCCAAACATTGCCAGCACCAGAAAACTTAGCGTCCAAGTGATGCCGCCCGCCCCCAACCAGCGCCCGCCGCTTTTATCGGCTCGAAAGCCGAAGAAAGGCTGGCTGAACGCGCCGGCCATCTGGTAACCGCTGACCGCGATGCCAATTTGCGTGTTGCTCAAGCCCATCACATGCCCGCTGATGAAGGCCAGCAGCACCGGCCCCATCGCATTGAACAGATCAATCGTGAAGTGGCCTATACAGATCGCGCGAAACAACCAGCGATTGGAAGCGGTC
>JACSRP010000045.1 GCA_014879665.1 Anaerolineae bacterium
TCAATGCTGGTGATGTCATTTATGCTGGCGCGAACCAGAACATTCAACTTCTTGAATAGATCAATCATATATGAATATTGTATAGGCTGAACACAGGCGGTCAACTTTCTGCATCAGTACCAACTCCCACGCGCTGGGGGCAAGCCCCATCCCATGCCAGATAATAGACGATCATCTTCTGGCCGCCAGCGATCAACGTTGCGTTTCCATCCGATTGGTAGATCGGGCAAAGCCGAAAATCGCCCGCTGCCCCACCGGGAATTTGATCAGGAAAGGCCATGAAATAGTGCGCATCTCCCCGCTGCATAAGTTCCCACTGCCCCTCTGGATTCGCAATCATCTCAATGAACTCAGGTGAAACCAGCCCGGCAATATCCAGCATCGGGCGCGGCGCGAAATAGCCCACTGCGCCAATATCGTGAATCGCCAGCATCTCTTCAGGTGGTAAGTTTTCGGCAATCCAGCGGGCGGGGGCAACCATTTCTTCGTTAATCACCCGCACGTCGAGTTGATAGCTAGACAGCCCCGGCCCAAACGCAAAGACAACCATCAATAACGCCGCGCCTAAAGCTAATGCCCGGACCAATACCCTCGCGAACATCGGACGCTGCGCCATTTTCAGCAGCCAACCAGTGCCAACGACGCCGGCAAAGATGAGTGCTGGCAGTGCCGGGATGACGTAGCGCCCGTGTTGAAAGTTCAGCGGCAGCCAGCCACCATAGAGCGCAATTAGGGCAGCTCCCCAAACTGGAGGAAGCAAAAATAAGAGTGCCGTTCTCTTGTGCTTAAGCCGCTTTAAAACCACCACGACATATACGATCATGCCGGGGATTAGCAGTACCTGCCCGCCAGCCAATAATGGGATGATCATCAGCCGAAAACCCCAAAAATAACCTAACGCCCGTATCGGCACTGCGTAAATCTGCTTGGCAGCAGCCGTAGTTGGCAGTAAGCCACCAGTTACATCCAAATTGAACAAAAGATAGGGGATCAGCAAAACCATAAAACTAGCTAGAGAAGCTGCGCCCCACAGAATCACATCACGCCAGCGCATGTTTGGCCGGGCGATGAGCAAGAACAGCCCGATAATCGCAATCAGCAAAATGCCCTCAGGCCGGACGAGCGTTGTGACAGCCGCTAATATGCCAAAAACGCCGCCGCGCAAGCTGATGTGAATTGCTCTGGAAGATCGCGCAGCGTTCAATTCACGCCATACCTGAGCGATACAGACTATCGTCATCAGGCTAAAAAGGGCTGTCTCCATACCCGATGCCGCCGCCCACAGTAAATGCCATGAAAAGATCATAGCAATACCAGTCGCCAGCCCGATTCCACGTAACTTCGGCGCAATCTGTATTGCCATTTGTCGGGCGATAACAGCCGTCCCCGCCAGCGCCAATGCCCCAAGCCCATGCGTCCATAATGGGAACGGGACGCCCAGTTTGTAGCCAATAGCAAGGACAATGGTATACATCGGCGAAGTAGACGCGGCGCTAACAACCCCCGGCACGAACGACCAGAGTCCTGTTTCCGCCAGATTCCGTCCATAGGTCTGGTGAATCCAAGCATCATCCAGAGGAAAGCCGCCGCCTGCTGAAAATACATAGAGCGCGGTCATACCCAGTGCGGCTGTAACTAATACAAGATCGGGAATAAAACGCTTGAAGTTATCGGGCGATGGCATAAAGTTTCGCCCCCGACTGGTTGAACTCAATTGGCGTCAAAAATGCTGGCGGGTTATTCCATGCCTCAAACATCGGCGATGGCAGCCCGCTGCGCTCAAATACCACAAAATCCAGATCGTAGCGTTCCGCCAATTCACGGATTACATCAGGGCTGCTGTTGGGCACTACCGCCCCGCCCCGTCCCGTAAAATAATACAGCGCGGCGGGATCATTGATTAAAACTCGCGCGTTTTCAGGCAGCGCAGCATCCAGCTCGGCATAGAATCGGGGTACAGCAGTTGTTGGTGGCACAATTCCCCGCGTACCCATCATTAAGCTCAGAAAAATAGCATAACCGACCAGCGCAAAGGTGAAGATTCTCGTCGCCACACGCAGATTCCATGACTTACGCCGTTTCGCCACCCAGCGCACCGCGTCCTCACAACCCAGCACGCCCAAAGCCGCCCACCACGGCCAGAGCGCCGCTGCACCATGAAATAGGCCGCCGCGAGCGCCAGGAAATGGGAACACCAGCGTCATCGCTATATGCAGTCCAAGCGCGTATATCCAGAACGGGGCGAGAAATGGCTGTCTGCGCCTGCCCCATAACCCGATCAACATCAGCGGCGCCATGATTACAATGCCTTCGACAGCAATAAACGTGCCAAGATTGCCTGAAAGTAGGCCGTCTGCGCCGGCAAAAGACTGCCAGCGGGTGCTCAAGAAAAACCCGATGCCGCCGGAATTCCAGAAATCGGTGAAGCGGGCGGCGGGCGGGTAGTTAAAGAGATCGTTATATTCGGTGAACCAGATACTTTGCAGCCCACCTACCGGTAAGATTGCGTCCATGTCAAAGAAATTGCGAACAAACCACAGGCTCATTACTGCTAAATAACCAACGGCGAGCATCAGTCCGGCTAATAATGATTTTCTCCACCAGTGATGACGAACTGCCATCCAGAACAGCAGCGCCCATCCTGTCAACAGCAGCAGTAAACCATCCGGACGTATAAGGTGGCCAAGTGCCGCTGCACATCCCGCTAACAACCAGAGAGAGAGACATGATACTGACAGCTCGTTCTTTAATCCGTCTAGTCCCTTACCAAGAAGATACAGTCCTAGAGCGCCGACGAGAGCCATCGGCGCAAAAGTGTCTATCGTGCCCCAAAAACGGGCGAAAAAGCCGCCAAATACCGTAATGAGTCCAGCGCACCATGCCGTCCGCCGCGTTCCCCCTAGGCGGAACCCCAGGCGATAGGAAATGCACGCAGCCCCAGCCACACAGAAAATCAGTGGGGTTTGCGCAATCGCATAGGTGTTCCCTAATAAACCCATGCTCAGACCGCTCAAAACTGAGGTGAGCGGCATCCAATAGAGATGCGAAGGCAGTGGTTGAGAGCCGTCATATGTTTCAGGAGAGCCGAAATATGTCCATAAATAAGTGTCAGTCAGCCCATCACCGGCGGAGAAACGCTGTGCGGCATTGAAATGATAATGGGCGTCCGTATAGGCAGGGGCACCAACCAGACCGCGCACGAGCAAAAAGGCAGCTAGCAGCGCAACAGCACCAAACAATATCCCGGATATGCGCTGGCGAAGGTAAGCTGTCATCGTGTCGCCGGAATTTGCCGCAGCCTGCGGTACAAGCCAAACACAAATCCAGCCAGCAAGACGGTACGGGCAACCACCAGAATGCTATAAGGCATCATCAGTGAGCCAGTAATCACGCCGCCTGTATCACCTGTACGTAACCAGAGAAACGGATATTCAGCAAATACTGCTAGGCAGAGAATGACCAGTCCCAGAATGCCGTCGCGAGTTGGGAAACACAACAGCAGCAGCGGCAAAAGCTGCGCCAACCACTGCGGACTCCACCCCTGCGCCTGAAGGAAGAAGATCAGCAAGGTGATAGTCAGAAAAGCGACCAGCCCCCGATCATCAAAACGGCGAGTGCGCGCGTAAATAAATAGGCCAGTCAAAGCTGCCACACCCAACCGCAGCCAGCCGGGGATGACCGAAGGGTTACCGTTCAATTGTGCAGCGGCAGCCGGATCAATCCGATCAGCAATCGGGCCAAAATTGCCAGTGCGGTAATTGCCGTCAGCCAGCGCCCACACCGTTTGATAGGAGGCTTTATTGAATTGTGCGGTCAGTGAGGGCAGCGTCATTTGCGCGTTTTGCAGCATCAGCATCGCATACACGCCTACAAAAATGGCTGACACAATCGCAAGATAGCGCAGCGCCAGCCCCCTTGCCCGAAAGCGAAATACCCCGCCCAAAATCAGCGCGGGAGTAAATTTGACCAGTGCGCCGATGCCCGCAGTCAATGCAGAGCGATTATCTTTTCCTGACAGCAGCCAATGTAACGATAACAGCAGCGTGAAGGCAACCAGCGGCTCAAATGTCCACCATTGCAGAACTGTTGGTGCCAGTAGCAAGGCATAAATCCACGCTAAGGCAGTGCCAGTTTGCGGGCCATGCAACCGTATGCCGATTTTACGTAACAGCGCTAGATTTCCAGCATCGCAAGCCAGCATCAATATGCCATATAGTATGGCGAAGCCGGCGTAGCTGCCCCGCCCGGCAAGTTGATAGATAATGACATTTAGCCATGAGGGAATCGGCGGAAACTCGCTCCACCAATCACGGAACGGCAATAATCCATCGCTAGAAAGCGAGCCGAGGTGATAATAGGTGAGAAAATCACCGCCAGTTGTGATTCCACGCTCAGAACCGTCAATGAGTAATGGCTGATAAACCAGCAGCAGCCCTATTCGAAGCGCCAGAAATAGAACCAGCAGTAACCGCCAATCGCCCAGCAGTCCGGCGGGAGTCACCGGGGCAGCAGACCCAGATTTAGCCATCTAGCGTGCCTTGAGCTGAAATAGGCGTCCGACGCACGATCACTGAGGCTCCATTATCCTCAAAAATCACATCCCAATCAGGTGACACTTTCAACGCACGCGCTAAGCCGCTGCCGGATTCAATCAGCAGGACATTAATCCCATACTGATCAAGAACTTCCCTGTAACCCTCTCCGCCCATCGCCGTATTCAGGTAGGCGTTGGTCAAGAAATCATCACCGTAAAGATCAGTACGCCCGTCTACAAATACCGGATATTCCGGCGCAAAATAGGTTAAATAACCACCCCAGTTATAGCTGTTAAACAGATTTCCCTGCGGGATTTCCTCATTTAAATATTCCACTGCTTCTACCGGCAGCGTCATTTCTAGCGCCTCACGTACCGATTGCGGCGTCATCACAGCAAGCACCTTAACTGTCGCGCCCAGCCCCACCAGCACGATGATGGCGACATTGGCAAAGGCGATCATTCGGGTCGCCCGCCGCTGGGGGTGAAGCACCCAGTTGCGCTCCTCAAGCACGCTGTTCACATAAGTTGTAAGCATCGGGGTTACCACAACTGCAAACAACGCAACGTTTCGCCCTGCGTTTAGCGCGAGGTAGGCAGTACCGCTGTACAAAATGAAGTCCGTCCATGTCAAACGGCGTGCGCTTGCTCCCGCTGCGCCAAACGTCAAAAAGAGCAGCGCAAGGAATGGCAGCATCTGGCGTTCGTGGAAATTAGGAGAATTCCATTCCTGAATGAAATTTTGCAACGCGCCAATCCCTATTGTCTGGAATGGCACCGTCAGCATTTGCAGCCCGTAGGGGTTTATGCAAATGGCCGCCAGCGAAACGACGAAAATCAGGCACAGCTTACGCACCCCTCGCCAATTCACCTTTGGCTCACGATGACGGACAAATAGGTTGCCCAGCGCTTCGCCAGCAATCAACGCCGCCATAAGAATAAAGCCAATAGAAAAACCGGCATGCAAGTTGCCCCAGATCGCCATGATAACGGGAATAAGCCAGAGACGATCATGCTTGCTTCGCTGGAAATCTAACAGCAAATATAAAATCACAGCGCTCAAGAAAAACGAAATCATCTGCGGGCGCGGTGACCAGAAAACTGCCGCTGTAGCCGCCCCCAGCACAATTGCAAAAGCGCGTAAATAGCCATTCCCTGTACAGGCTAGCCAAACAAAGATCATCCCTGCTGTTGCCAGAGAAGCCATGTAAATAGTGAGGCCGAGGTAACCGCCAAGATTCCAGAAGAGCGTCATGATCACCTGCGCGCCCCAACTGTGATCAATCCACGGCTGGCCGTACAGGGTGAATGAATACGGATCGGTATAAATGATTCCGCTTTGTAGGATGGATTCGCCGCTGCGCAAATGCCACCAGGTGTCGGTATCTACAGGGATACGAGCAGCAATCGCAAAGATCAGGATAAATAAAACGATGGTCAGGGTGCGTTCAATAGTCAGGCGCTGCATCATACCCCGCTTAAGCTCAGCACCTTACCCACCGTACGCAGCAAGATATTGATATCCAAAAGAAGGCCAACATGCCGGATGTAGAATAAATCGTATTGCAGCTTCACCAGCGCATCCTCATCCGTTGAACCATACTTATAACTCACCTGCGCCCACCCGGTTAAACCCGGCCGCACGATCAGTCTGGTGCGATAAAAGGTGATCTTCTCCGTCAGCCGCTGCATATGCTCTGGGCGCTCAGGGCGCGGCCCCACCAGGCTCATATCACCGCGCAGCACGTTCCAGAGTTGTGGCACTTCATCCAGTCGGGTTTTACGCAAAAATTTCCCGATTCCAGTGATGCGTGGATCATCTTTTTGGGCAAAAACCGCGCCGGTTTCAGCTTCAGCATCAATGATCATTGAGCGAAACTTGTAAATGCGAAAAATGCGTCCATTCTTGCCTACCCGTTCCTGCCCATAAAGGATACTGCCCCTAGAATCTAACCGGATCGCCAGCGCAATCAAGGGGGTTAGCGGCAAAATCAACGCTAACCCGATCAGCGAAAGCATAATATCAATCATTCGCTTCGCAATGGGATACGGATCGAAACCGGTATCAGTAGTCTTAGGCAAAAACACCACCGCCCAATCGTCGCTAACATGTTCTACGGGTACGCGCCCGGTGATCTCTTCATAAAGCAAGGTCATTGGCACAACACGAACGCCGCGCTCGTAAGCATCCATTACGCCTTGAAACAGATCGCCACCCAGTGCCCTAGTTTCGGTCACTACAATTTCGGTGATCTGATCGCGAAGCACAAAGTTCATCAAATCGCGGCCTACTCCCAAAACAGGAACGCCCGCCACGATCTGCCCTACTTCTTCCGGCGAAGCGATCACGCCGCGCATCACGTATTCGCCGTCAGCGTATTCGCTAACCGCCTCGATAATAGTGATGGCCGACCAACCGCTACCCACAACTAACATCCGGCGCGGTTGGCTTGCCCACCCCACTAAAGCAGGGCGTGCAAACCGCCATACGCTGATCAGGATGAAAGATAAGACTCCGTAATAGAGGATAAAAAGTCGTGGCAGCGCATCGCGGGGAGAGACGAAAAACACAATTAGATAAAAAATCAAAAGCTGCGCTTCAATGATCAACAGCTTGTTGAGGGTTTTGCTCAGGCTGGCAGCAATTCGTAAATCATAAAAATCGTTCGCACGTGCCAGCAGCACCCAGAGGACGGCTAGAAAAATGAACCAGACGCCGTTTGCAAGCACAAAATCGAGCGTGAAGTTGATTTTGCCAACGAATGCCCAGATGCGCAGGGATATCAGCACGGCTACGAATACCGCCAGAATATCACCCGCAGCGATGACTAACTTACGCTCGGAAATTTGCATTTGGCGACGCGCGCGGCGTGTCGTTGGGCTGTAATACATAGCTGAATGCTCACCCCGCATAGTCGGGAGCTTCCGTAGAGTACGGCGTTAATTTTTTAGTCCATAAGAAGAGTATCACAAGGCACAGCAAAGACAGGCTTGTGATTGCTATTCCCGGCATCAACCACAATGGTGAATAGCTGAATTCTAGCCTGTGCGTTCCTACCGGCACAGCCACCGCCCGAAATGCTAGGTTTGCGCGCTCAATCCGAACTGTCTCGCCATCTAATCTCGCCTCCCAACCAGGGTAGTAGGTTTGTGTAATAACAAACCAGCCCGGGGAATTCGCCTGAATCTCAAAATTCGTGCCGTTCAATGAAGCAGACCACACGGCTGATTCCGCAGATTGAGGCGTATCACATCCGCCCTCGCCAGACAGTTCAACCCGTAGTTGTGGATCAAAATCTGGCTGACGAAGCACCGCGATTAGCGACTCGTCAGCATCATGCCAGCAAGCTGCGCTCACCCAATAAGCCTGTCGGGCATCATTTTGCAGTGATGTTAGGCCATCCGCCGAAAACATGTCAGTAATTCCGGCTGCCCGCAATAACCCCCCATAACCCTGATAAGTTTCTAACAAATCACGGTATGCAGCAAAATAGTCCGGCAGCAGCGGATCGAAGTTATTAAACAAAGATGCACGATCTAGCAAATTCAAATTAGGCAAATTGCTCGCGCGAAACGCTTCGAGATGCTCTCCCGCAGGACGATAATCGTCAAACATAAAATAACGACTGAATTTTAAGTTGTCTTCAGATTGCGAAAGCCAGTAACCCTGAGATGGCTGCTGAATTTGTGGAACGCGGCGATCATAAAAGCTCGCGTTTACTGTTGGATTCAAGCCCCAATTAGCAACAACCAGATCAAGCGCAACCACAATGAACACAGCTGCTGACCAGCGAACATATTGAGGTGAGGCTCGCTCAGGTTGTCTCAAAGTCAGAAATCCAGCACACAGCCCGATCACGCCGATGATTAAGAGTGCGCGAAATAATGATGGGGTTAAAGTATTTATGCTATTGCCCCCGGCCAGCATTCCCAGAATGCCGACAAGAATCGCCGCAGTACAGGCGGCCATTAAGCGCTTTGCCCAGCGCTTTAACCGCATACTGCGCCCCCACCATGTAACCCCGATGCCTGCTAAGATACATAATGCCATGACCGTCCATAACAGCCAGCGTACGGGTGCTTGAAACAGGTCAAAAGTTGGAACACGTTCATATAAAAACGGAAAAATTGGGGTATTTGCGCCCATCGCAAATATAAATCCGGCGATTGCAACTATCAGCCAGAAAAGCACAGTTTGCGCCAATGGATCAGTTTTTCGCCTTGAGCGCCATCCCCAAAGCGCCGCTATTGCCCCGAACAGCGGGATTAGCCCGATATAGGCGGCATCTTCAAAATATGCCCCGGCAGTCGCATAGGATCCATCTGCAGGCGTGCCGAATATATTCCCGTTTAGAAAAGTGAAGGCTCGAAACGGATGAAAGCTGAAATTCATGGCAAAGGCGAAATCTACGCCATCATTTCGCTGTGAAAGTCCTAGCAGTTCCCCCGTTGCCAATAACTGCATAGAGGCGATACCGACGCCAATTAACCCGGCAATTGCCAGTAATGCCCAAACCTTCCAGTTCACACGCTTGTTGAAACTAGGCCAGACCGAGAACAAGCCGGCTAAAGTCAGGCTGTACCATGCAAGTTGGGCATGACCCGCAAGCAGCAATAGCGCCGTGAAAACCGAAAACCAGATCGCGGCATAACGTTTTCTCAACGCCATATGGCTGTAGACGGCCCATAACAACCACGGCAGCCACGCAGCAGCATATATCATTGGAAAGGTGCCTAAACGCGCGACCAGATAGCCGCACAATCCGAATCCTAGCCCGGCTACACCTGCGCCGGTTAGATTTGCCCCCATACGCTTGAGCAAGGCAAACATACCGGCCCCGGCGATGAATAGATGCAATGCCGCCGTCAGGCTCATGGCCCACGCAGTCGGCAGAAAAAAGCTCGGCCAGCTCAGGGGATATAGCAGCGCCGATTGATAATTTGCGAACAGCGGCGCGCCCGCCCCGTTATACGGATTCCACAGCGGCAGTTCCCCATTTCGCAGCATCTCAACAGCATAATCGCGCCATGGCACAAACTGAAGTGAGGGCAGCCCCCAATACAGCGCCTCGCCCAACAAAATGCGATACAGAAGTATTGCCAGCGCAACCGCTAGCACCAGAAGTGGGAGGAGAGGGAAAATGCGGCGATTCATGATCGAAAACGGATTCGCGCAAGAACCATCAGTACCGCCAGCAGGCTGATCCCTGAAATACTAGCGGCCAGTATCGTAAGGTTATTTAAGCGCCCAATTTCGGATGGCGCGGGCAAATCCGGCCAGCCTTCCGGGAAAGCTGGCTCGATAAACGTAGCAGCAGCGTCAAACTGATAATCCAAATTCTGGTAAATGTTTATCCCGTTCACTGTATCTAATAACGCCAATCCCGGCACAGTAATTTCGTAAGGGGCGATCACGTGGCTAACTGACCATTCCGCTAACAAGCTAGCATCCGGAACTGCATCATCATTTGCCGTAGTTATATCATTATCGAACAAGCCAACCAGCGGCGGCATCACCACGCTGTAGCCTTCAAACTCAACGCCGCCAGCCCGCATAATTGCTTCCGAAACACCGCGCAGTTGAAACGGATCTACCCCACCGAACAGCTTCAACCCATATACTTCAGCGGCCTGCTGCGGCAAGCTGTAGGCAGGGGCATAAATACGCTCCGGGTTTTCTTCAAGTAATCGTTCTGCCAATGGCGTATAGGGTGTTAACCAGTCCTCCTGGCCGCGCCATTCTAACCAGAACGTCGCGTTCAAAAGTAGTTCTAAGAATAAGACGATCAATAAACCTTGAGCAATCAACGGCCAGCGCAGCTTGCCAGAACTGCTAACCAACAGCAGCACGATACCCGCCCCACCCAACAGCAGTATCCAACCGCTAATATCGGGCAGCGGCAGCACAATCCATGTAAAGACCGCGCCAGCAATCGCAAAAGCAAGTAAGCCGATTAACCCCATACGCCAGCGCCGCAACCCGCGCCAGTACCCATCGCGTTTTACTTTTGCCATCCAACTAGCAATCGTATCAAAGCCATAGGCCGCGACAAAACAGAATAGCAGCACCACCATAATCCATGCACGCGAAGGTACGCGAAACCATCTGAATTGTGGGATAACGGTATTTATCAGCGTCCAGATCGCGCTGTTTTCACCTAAACTCCAAACTATCCCACATGCAATCAGCCCCAACCACATCCATTTATGTGGTAATTTCCCGCAAAATCCAACGATAACCAACAGCAATGTGGGTAATCCCACATAAACCAGCATTTCCACATTACCCGTCATCCCCGGCAGCACTATTCCAATGAAATTGCCGGGTTCGAGCGAATAAACAGCCGCATCTGCAAGTGCTAACCCACTCCGATTCAAATAAGGCGACCATCCAATCAAAGGGACGGTGACCGAAGCAGTAAGGGCAAGCCAGATCACCCCCGCGGCCATAACCCACAGCACAGAGGCACGAATATGCCCACGCATCTCAAATAGTATGTAAATACCCGCCGCTCCATAACCAAACAGGCTGATACGTACATCGCTTAACAACAAAAGGCTAGCAAACAATGAGAATATCAAAGCTGTTGCTAACTGAGGCGTCTGCCCGAATTTCCGCGCCGAGTGCATCAACCATGGCAGCCACGCCATCGCATACACAATATCTAGATGCCCTGCACCAGCATGTGCCACTAACCGCGGTGAAAACGCATATGCTATCGTCGCAAAAGCTGCGGCAGAGCGGCTTATGCCCACCACCCGTGTCCAAGCCCACATGCCAATTGCGGCAATGCTGATATGTAAGAGCAGCATCACATTCAAATGCTGTGCCGGAGGGAATGCCAATGCCAGCCATTGCAGCGGGTATGCCGTTTTATTCAGCGGGTTTGCAGCAAATGGCGCGCCCGCCATGATGGTTTCGCGCCATATAGGAAAATCACGAAGTGTTAATATGGAATCGCGGGAAAAAAGTGATGCGGGAAAATGCGACGTTGCTGAATCAGAAAATTGGGCGGCGGGTGTGAAGGGAAGCCCGGCTAATTGAAATCCTACGACTGCCAGAAGTAGCGCGCCGCCAATAATAAATGCAGCAGCATAACTTGCACTGCTACGCCCCATAAATAGTCACATCGCCAAATTGCGCAATCCGGCGCAGATTTTCTATACAAGCGCCAGCCCCAAGACGCATTTCTTGCGGCCCCAGCAGAACATATCGTACATTATTCTCGTCCAGCAGTTGCCTGCACACATCGCCACTTTCGGCAGCGTACCATGCCTCGACCTGTCGCTCTTTGGTTCTGGCATTTAGGGTTTCATAGGGGTGTCCATATATCACGCGCATCCCTGTATAGCCGGGAAGCCATGCACTGACGAAGGGCGCAGCTAATACAACGCTGTCCCCGCCCCGCCGCGAAAGCCAGTCAAACGCACGGGTATAGTCAGCCTCAAGCAGTATGCCGGATGCTTGCTCAGGCGCCCGTGCCGTCGGCAATACTGGCAGCACAAGTACAAGCAGCGGGCTGATCATCGAAATACCAAGTACCGCCACTATGAAAAGTCTCTTCACGCGGCGCTTCAAGCGTGGGTACCAGAAATCCTGTAGGGCGCGAACAGCAAAATAGGCTATCGGGATCATAATGCCTACGCTGAAGCGCCGCTGAATATTGCTGGGCAGGTACACAAAGGCGATGATACACAGCAGCCACAACAGCATGAATCGATCGCCATCCTGTTCAAAGCGGCGCACAGCCCGGAGAATACCGGGCAGCGCAATGATCAGCGGCAAGCCAAAACCAAGCAAAAAATACAGCGGGTTCGGCGCAGCAGTGACATTCTGACGATTCCAAACCTGCATTGCGGGGTTGCCACTGATCACTAATCCCAGATAAACAGCAAGGGGAATTAACGGCAGGATGATCGCCGCGCAGTAACGAATGAGATAGAGTGGCAGCTTGCGCTCCCCCAACAATACAATGCCGGTGAATAACACTAGAGCAGCGCTCACGGGAACCATCGCTTGCGGGTACAAAAAGCCGATAATCAAACTGAGGCACAATGCGACGAGCCACCCGTATTGCAGTGAGTGTGTTTGGCTAACACCCGGACGCAGCGCAAGGATCAATAACCCCGCCAGCAGTGCAAGGCAGCCGATGGTCAGCGGAAAATGCACATTCATCAACGTGCTGTAAAACGGAAACGCCTCAGGAATTAGCGTAAAATCGGGGAAGTCAATTACACCTAGTGCCAGTGCCAGTATCCAGCCAAAGCCAGCGCCTAACGCGGTCATCAAAAAGAACAGGCGGCGCGTGCTGATTCGTGACCAGACGACAGCGCCCAGCAAATATATCGCCGTATACATGAATAGTGCCGCGAAAGCCCGTGCCACATGAAACAGCACGAGTATCGGAATGGATGTCCAGCGAGAAATATGCCCCAACAAGGGGTATAGCGTTTGGATGAGCGCGCCGGAATGAGGCTCAGCCGTGTGTTGAAAAGTCACCAGCCAATTGCCCTCATACCCGAGCTGCATTTTAGAAAAATAAGAACCACCATCCCAGAAATTGTGCAAAGTCCCCATAAACTGCCACTGAGGATCAACTGTCAATGTCAGCCATAACAGCGGTAGAAATGCCAGCACCACCAAAAAGCCGCCAACAATTATCAGCCAGCGCCATTCCGCCCCGATGATCTGCACGCTGTCCCAGCCGATTATTAACTCGTTCCGGAGCGCTGTATTCTGCCGTGTACCGTTTACTACTGACATGGAAATTCGAACATCCAAATGAGATTATCTATTGCTCTTATTGTAAATGCTTGTAATGTTTCATTTTCTCAAGGTTATAGACATGGAGATTTCCTAACAAAATCAATACAGCGCAGAAGCGTAGAATTTAACTAGATGTTATGCACCCTATGAAATTGACAGGGGGACTCGATGGGGTTTGATATTGAAAATTTCGGAGTCGGTTTAGCAGCAGGCTGGCTTAGCGCCTATGGCGTGTATCGCGCCCGTCATCAAATCAGGCAAGGATTACTCACTGTACGCGGCGGCGCATCCAGCGCACAGCAATCAGCCACGCGCAGTGCCGATAGCCGCTATGTAAACGATATTATTGAAAAAGCTGAAACCACCCATCTCGGCGGCACAGCAATTCCACTTTCAAAAGTACTGGTGGAACCCCGTTTCCTACCGCCCATTCCTTTTGCAGCGCCACCAGATGACGAAGTGATCCACGATATTTTTAGAGTCGTCCCAAATGTATATGATCATCCGTTCCTATTAGCGCCCTACAATGTGCCTACCCTCTCGATGAGCGAGCTTGGCACAGGCAGCAAGATGCTGGCACTGCTTGGTCAGCCCGGCAGCGGTCGTACAACCGCGCTGCTCACGATTGCCATGTATAGTCTTGGTCACGTCGAGTTTAAGCCACCCCCTGATAAGATTCAGGAACGCCTTGATCGCGAAGAGGCCGCCCTCACCGAAAAAGATCGCGCAGTGCGCATTAAAGAACGAATCACTATCGAGCAGCGGGCAAAAGAACGTTTGGCGAACGAACGCGGCGTCAACTTCGACTCTGAATCCGATGATGCGCTCAAAAATACGATCCCACTATTCAAGCGGTTAATGCCAGTTTATGTTCATCTGGCTGATCTTCTGGCCCCGATGTCAGAATTTGGCAAAGAAGTTGATCCGGCTGAGCCGCTGGTACGCACAGTTCAAGCAAACGTGAAGCGCGTTACTGCCAGCACTATTCCGCGCGCGCTGTATAAGCGACTGAATCAGGGCACCGTATTAGTGCTCATTGATGGCTTTGATGATCTGCCGGAATTTGAGCGTCCGCGTGCGCTGGCGTGGTTGAAAGCCTTCAGGGATCAGTACAGCAATAATTTTATTATCGTCTCTGGTCCGGTGAATGGCGCTGGCGGATTGTTATCCCTTGGCCTAACCCCGGTTTATATGCGTCCATGGAACGATGTAGACATTAAAACCGCCGTTACAAGTTGGCACGAGTCGTGGTCGCTTTTCAGAAGCAAACGCAGCAAGCGCACCAAAGAAAAAGCCGCCGAAGGGTTAGACCGGGCACTTCTCAATAATCGCAGTTTGTATCCGGCTGAAGTGATTTTCAAAACATGGGCGAATTTTGATGATAAGGTCGAACTTGCAGGTTACGAAGGCTGGATACGCGCCGCGTTCGCCAAACTTATCCCCAAAGATGATCCGCTCACCTTACTACTGCCGCGTCTAGCACAGATTGCTGCTGTTCAGCTTGATGACGGGTATATCACTGCTGCCCGAATGCAAGCACTCTCAATCGCCGGAATCGAAGGCGATACAGCTTCAGAAAACGCGCAGCCTTCTGAAGAAAATGGCAAAGAGGCAAAGACGACTGAAGACACTGAAAAAAGCTCGTCACAAGGGCGATTGCTCGCAAGTTTGCGCCGCAGTGGGATGCTTATTCGCTATAGTGGAGATCGCTATCAGTTCCGGCATCCATTACTAGCTGCATATGCGGCCAGCCTGTGGATGAAAGATGCCTCGCCTGATGAACAAACCAGCCGCTCTCACCAACCCGCATGGGCGCAAACCTTCGCTTATCTGGCGCTGCATACGCCTGTGGATGCGCTGGTGAAGCGGCGCCTTAGCGCCCCGCCAGATATTCTGCATTCAAATCTGCTGGCGATCGCGCGCTGGATGGCTTACGCCGGCACTGATGCCTCATGGCGGGGGGATGTTTTACGCCTATTAAGCACTCAACTTATAGCACCCAATCAATACCCATTGGTCAGAGACAGAGTTGCCGCCGCCCTGCTAGACACCCGTGATCGCGGCGCACTGATTATTTTCCGTCACGCAGTACGCACAATGAATGCGGATGTGCGGCGTCTGGGCTGCCTGTGCATGGGTGCGCTCGGCGATATGGAATCGATCAAAGACCTCAAGCCATTGCTCAATGACCAGATTCCCACCGTGCAGCTTTCCGCGGCCATGGGGCTAGGCGCTATCGCCAATGATGCCGCGCTTGAAGCCATGCTTGTTGGCTTTACCGAAGGCTCGGAACAACTCAGGCAAGCAATCGCTGAAGCCTTTGCCGCTATCCCGGAAGAAGGGTATCCCATCCTTTATGAGGCAGTTAGCCACGATGACATGATGCTGCGTCGTGCAGCGGTATTCGGGTTACGGCGTTTGAAGACCACATGGTCGCTAATCGCCATTTATCGCGCTTTTCTT
>JACSRP010000122.1 GCA_014879665.1 Anaerolineae bacterium
ATCGGAGTGCAAGCGTCACAAAATCGCCCTGCGCCAGTATGAGCAGATAGAGTAGAATGATGCCGTTTCGGCTTGAATTCTTACGGAGGGTGAATGAGCCTATATGACTATGGGCGCATTCTGCTGCGTCGCGGTTGGATCGTTCTACTATTGGCAGTGCTCGCTGCCGGAGCAGCATTTTTCTTCAGCCGCCAGATGACCCCAACTTATCGCGCGTCACAGGTTATTCTGATTCAACCGGCGCGTAATGATCTCGGTCTCACTGAAGCGACAACACGGCTGATGAATTCTTATCAGGTCTATCTCAACAGCTCACGGGTCGCGCAGCAGGTTATTGATTATTTACAACTGGATATGACGCCAGCGGACCTGCTTGGCGACGTCACCATCCAATCGAATCGGGATTTTCTCACGGTTCAGATAGATGTGGACTTGCAAGATTGCGCTATCGCCAGCGATGTTGCCCGTGTTTGGGGCGATCAACTGGTGATCTACCGCAATACGCAGAACCAGACAGTACGTATTGAAGATCGTATTGATGCGCTTGCGGTAGATGCGCCAAAATGCCCCACCAGTACAACGCCAAACGTGGCCATCAACACGATTGCTGGCGGAATTTTAGGGCTGCTCGCAGGGATCGTTCTAGTGTTCGTTCTGGAGTATCTTGAAAGCAGCACGGTGCGCAGTCGCGATGATGTGGAACGCGCGCTTGACCTGCCAGTATTAGCCAGCATTCCGCATAAAGATTGAGGATTTTCATGGCGAACTCAAAGCTAATTACCCTGACAGATCCCCGTTCTTCGGCGGCTGAGGCCTTCCGCACGCTGCGCACAAATCTAATTTTTAGCGGTGTGGAGCGGGCGTTAACAACGCTGGTTATCACTTCTGCGAAAAACGACGATGACAAGAGTGAAGCCACCGCCAATCTCGCCGTGACTTTCGCCCAGGCTGGCAACAAAACGATTCTGGTGGATGGCGATCTGCGGAATCCGCTTCAGCATACCCTTTGGGGGGTGAAGAATGATCGTGGATTAACCACGATGATGCTGGAGCCGGAAGCCATGGCACATCCTCCGCTGATACAGACGGAAGTTGAGAACTTATCGCTTCTGCCCAGCGGGACACTGCCGCCGGTGCCTTCGGACCTATTCAGCAGCCAGCGCATGGGCGAAGTACTGGGCGTTTTGAAAGCGCGCGCAAACTACATCATTTTCGATGCTCCACCGGTATTAAGCGCCAGCGACGCAGCCCTGCTGGCCTCCCGTTTAGACGGTGTTTTGCTGGTCGTCAAGACCGGAAGCACACGCCGGGATCAGGTTGCCAGAGCGCGCGATGAACTTAATCGGGTACATGCCCGCGTGCTAGGCGCAGTCTTAACCAATGCGCCACGTGGAGATACGCGCTAATCGCTCAACACTATCGTTTCTGGCTTTATCCTCAGAGCTAACACGGAGAGAACAGACAATGAAGGGGCTAATCCTCAGCGGTGGCAAGGGTACCCGGCTTTATCCTCTCACCTACACACTGGCAAAGCAATTGGTTCCTGTCGCCAATAAACCGGTGCTGATACGGGTCATTGAGCTGATTCGCGACGCGGGCGTAGATGAAATCGGGATTATCATTGCGCCAAATACGGGCGACGAAATTCGGGCGGCAGTCGGTGACGGCTCACGCTGGGGTGTGCGTATTGAATACATTCTCCAATCTTCTCCGGATGGTCTGGCTCATGCGGTCAAAATCGCGCAGCCGTTCATTGGCGATGACCGCTTCGTCATGTTTTTAGGGGATAACGTCATTCAAGGCGGCATCAAAACCCTGATCGCTGACTTCGCGAATCATGATTGGAACTGCCAGATCGTTCTGAAAGAAGTTGAAGACCCGAAGTCTTTCGGGGTCGCTAAATTGCACGGGGATGGTTCAATTGAACAGCTGATCGAGAAACCACAAAATCCCCCCAGCAATCTGGCCTTGATCGGCATCTATATGTTTGACCAGCATGTATTTGAAGCAGTCAACAGTATACAGCCTTCAAGGCGAGGCGAATATGAAATTACTGATGCGATTCAATGGCTGGTCGATCGCGGCTATATGGTGCAGCCACACATTCATCAAGGATGGTGGATAGATACTGGCAAAGCATCGGATATGTTGGAGGCCAATTCAAGTGTACTGGATGAAATTACGCCAACTATCGCCCCGGATGCTGTGATCGAAAACTCACAGGTAGACCGGCGGGTGACACTTCAGGCTGGCGCGCAAATCATCAACAGCATCGTACGCGGCCCATCTATCATTGGTGAAGGCACAATCATCCGCGACAGCTATATCGGGCCGCACACCAGTATTTATCATCATGTGCACGTTGATCGCTGTGAGATTGATCGCTGCATCGTGCTGGAACACAGCGAACTCCGCAATCTTCCTGCACGGCTTCACGATAGTTTAATTGGCCGATACGCGAAGGTGCTGCGCCGCGAAGTGCGCCCTTTGACGCTCACTATGAATCTGGGCGATCACAGCAGCGTGGAAATTATCTAAAGCATTGAAGGATAAGATTTACCCATGAGCGAAACAACCATTCGCGCGATTGCGGTGGATATTGATGGAACCCTGCTGAACAGCAAGCATAAACTGACGCCAGAAGTTGAAAAGGCGCTGCACGATGCTGCCGGGCAAGGGGTGCATATCATCCTTGCCACTGGAAAATCGCGCAATTCTGCTATTCATCTGATTAAGCAGCTCAAACTTGCAACTTCCGGAATCTACCTGCAAGGCACGACTATTTATGATGAATCTGGCAAGATCACACATCAGAAAGTGCTCGATCCAGATTTAGTGCGCCGGGTGATCACTTATGCAGAAGATCGCGACTTTGCCGTGATCGCCTACAGCGGCACGCGAATTATGGCGCGCCACGAAGATAAAGAGATGCGCGAAAGCACTGAAAAATATCACGAGCCGGCTCCCGAAGTAGTTGGCTCATTACAAGCCATCGCCGGCACGCTGCCGATCAATAAAATTATGATGATCGGTGAACCACGCGCAATCACATCGCTGCGCTGGCAGTTAGGCTTTCAGTTAGGAGGTTCCGCCCGTCTGGTTCAGGCGGGGTTGAGCAATATGCTAGAGATGCTGCCGTTGAACTCCGGGAAAGGCCCCGCGCTGGAAACGCTGCTTCAAGACATGAACATATCGCCCAAAGAAGTGATGGCTATCGGCGATGCGGAAAATGATATTGAAATGCTCAAACTGGTGGGTGTTGGCATCGCCATGGGGCAAGCCGCGCAGATGGTGAAAGATGCGGCAGCGCATATCACCGCAACCAACGACGATCATGGTGTCGCCCGCGCGATTGAAAAATTCGTCCTCAAGCCCACGCCCACAGCTGAAGCGTTCATCGAGGAAGCGGCGACTACCGTTATTCGCATCACCCCACCTGCTCAAACCAATGGAGACAGCTAATCCATGAAGAATATACTGGTCACCGGCGCGGCAGGCTTTATCGGCAGCGCATTCGCCCGATATATGGTGAAAAACTACCCCCACTATAACATCGTCGTTTACGACAAACTCACCTATGCAGGGAATCTTGAAAATCTACTGCCCATTTCTGACGAGCCAAATTATCGCTTTGTTCAGGGGGATATTGCGGATCGCAACGCAGTACAACGCTCATTTGATGAATTCCAGATTGATACCGTGGTCAATTTTGCCGCTGAAAGCCACGTGGATCGCAGCATCCTTCAGGCTGATGCATTCATCCATACCGATGTGGTTGGGGTGTATATCCTGCTGGATACGGCAAAAGCACACGGCATTGAGCGCATTCTGCATGTCTCTACCGATGAGGTTTATGGCGATATCCACTCTGGATTCTCGGTAGAAACCGATGGCTTTGCGCCAAACAGCCCGTATGCCGCCAGTAAAGCAGGCGGTGAAATGATGGTTCGCGCCTATCACATCACTCATGGCATGAACACGGTGATCACCCGCGGCAGCAACACTTACGGGCCTTACCAATATCCTGAAAAACTGCTGCCCTTCTTCATCACTGAAGCCATTGATGAGCGCAAACTTCCGGTTTATGGCGATGGCCGGCAGGTGCGCGACTGGCTGTTCGTAGAAGATCATGTGACCGGCATTGACACGGCACTGCATCATGGCAAAGCGGGGGAAGCATATAATATTGCAGGGGAAGACCTGCATGAAAATATTGAGGTAACTCACCGGTTACTATCATTACTTGGTAAGTCGAAAGATCTGATCAAGCACGTGCCAGACCGAGAAGGGCATGACCGCCGCTATGCGATGAACTGCGACAAACTGCGCGGCCTCGGCTGGAAGCAGCAGTTCAATTTTACCGATGGGTTAGAAGCTACGGTCAACTGGTATCAAAATAACCTTTGGTGGTGGCGCAAGATCAAAACAGGGGATTATCTCGAATACTATCGTCAGCAGTATGCAGCGCGTTTGGCGGCTGCCGAGGAATAAATCGCTGATGCGAGCGGCGAAATACCGGTTTACCAGTGCCGAAAAAGCGGCGGCAAAAGAAGAAATGCGTGCCGCTTTGATTGATATTGCCCGCAAACGCGAAATTGTGACCTATACGGAATTGTGCCTGCGGATTTCCAGCGTGGGCATGCATCCACATTCTTTCGTCTTTACTCAGATGCTGCGCGAGGTGTGCGGCGAAGAATATGCGAAAGGCCATCGCCAGTTATGCGCGCTGGTGGTCGCCAAGGCTACGGGGATTCCCAGCGGCGGCTATTTCACCAATACAGCACCCTTCAAGCGCGATTTTGGCGATCTTATGGAAGAGTGGCGAGCCGATGTTGAGGATGTATTCGAATATTGGAGCACTCACTGATGCGTATTCTGATCACCGGCGCGCGGGGCAGGCTTGGAAGCGCGCTAATCGCCCAACTAGCGAATAACAACCACACGATTACCGGCATTGATATACAAGAGCTTGATGTAACTGATTTTGCCGCCACCCTGTCGCTGGTGAAAGAAATTGCGCCGGAATTGGTCATTCACTCGGCAGCATGGACGGATGTGGATGGCTGCGCGAAAGAGCCTGACCGTGCAATTATTCAAAATGGTTTTGGCGCCGGGCATATTGCGCAAGCAGCGGAGTCCGTCAACGCGCGGGTGATATATATCAGCAGCAATGAAGTATTCGATGGGCGGCAAAACCTTCCCTATCGCGAATATGACTTGACCAACCCGATTAACCCCTATGGTTACAGCAAGTGGGTGGGCGAGAAGATGGTCAGGGAAGCCACCCCGCGCTATCAAATTGTGCGAACATCATGGCTGTTTGCGCATGGCGGCAAGAATTTCATCCAGTCTATTCTGAATGCCGCGAATGAAGGCAAGCCTCTAAAAGTAGTGACTGATGAGGTCGCCAACCCAACTTACAATGATGATCTTGCTGCCGCATTAGTCCGGTTGATCGAAACAGAACGTTTCGGCATTTATCACCTCGTCAATCAGGGTTACTGCTCGCGCTACGACTTTGCCCGATTCATACTCGATCATACTGGTTATAACGGCGTTGAAATTCAGCCGATTAGCCTATCAGACTGGGCGCGCCCTTCTAGCCCACCGCCATTTTCGCCGCTGGAAAACCTAGCGGGAAAAACTGTGGGTATCCCTCTACGGCCGTGGCAGGACGCGGTGATCGCTTTTTTGGAACGTGAAGGCTTGCTGCGGGCATGAGCGAATCGCCGTTGTTTTCAATCATCATTCCTCATTGGAATGGCAAGAAATACCTAAAAACATGTTTAGATTCACTTTTACAGCAGAATTATCCCTCTATAGAAATCATCATTGTGGATAATGCTTCAACCGATGGATCACAAGCCTATATCAAGCAGAACTACCCGCAGGTTATACTTCTCGAATTACCGGTTAATCGCGGATTTACTGGCGCGTGTAATGCAGGCTTAGCAACTGCCGATGGCGAGTTTGTGGCGCTGCTCAACAATGACACCGAAGTTGATCCCGGATGGGCATTGGCGGTCGTTAATGGCTTCCAAAAGCACCCGGAAGCAGGCAGCATCGCCAGTAAAATGCTGCTGTTTGACCAGCGCAATCATATCCATACCGCCGGAGACTACTTCACGATTGATGGCCGCGCCGGCAATCGCGGAGTTTGGCAGCAGGATCAGGGCGATTTTGATCGTGAAGCGTTCGTGTTTAGCGCCTGCGGCGGCTCCAGCGCTTACCGCCGTTCCATGATTGACGAGATTGGCGTACTGGATGACGATTTCTTCTTTTTACTAGAAGATGTCGATCTTGGCTGGCGAGCGCAGCTTGCGGGATGGCGCTGTCTTTACACACCGCAAGCGGTCGTTTATCATCATCTTTCGGCTACCGGGGGCGGCGTTACCGCCAGCTATTACGATGGGCGCAACAGTCTCTGGCTGCTGATTAAGAATTATCCGGCTGAACTTTGGCGTAAACATTACCGCCAAATTTTACGCAGGCAGGCGAAAATTGCATTCTCTGCCGTGCGCGCATGGCGCGGCAAAGAAGCGCGCGCGCACTTACGCGGTATGCTTGCAGGGTTGATTGGCGCGCCAGCACAATTTGGCAAGCGTCGTCAAATTCAACACATGCGGCATGTTTCTATCGAAGTATTGGAAGCACAGTTGTCGCCGCCACAAGATTAATTTTATACCGTCTGCATTAAAATTCAGCAGGCCACAGGAGTTCTCGATTTGTCCTCTCAAGAGCGTCCGGCAGCAGCACCGCTGCTCTCCATCATCATTCCCGCGCTAAACGAGGAACTACGGCTTCCGCCCGGCTTGCAGAAAATTGACGCCTTCCTGCAAACTCAGAATTATGCGGCGGAGGTAATCGTTGTAGATAACGGCAGCAAAGACCGCACGGCTGAGATTGTGCAGGAATATGCACAAGCGCATCCTTACGTGCGGTTGATACAACTCAAAGAGCGTGGTAAAGGCCGTGCCGTCAAAGCCGGCATGTTAGCGGCATATGGCGACTATCGTTTTATTTGCGATACAGATCTGTCTATGCCGATTGAAGAAGTGGTCAAATTTTTGCCGCCATCCGCGGGCGACTATGATATCAGCATCGCCACACGCGAAGGGGAAGGCGCGCAGCGCATTGGCGAGCCAGAATATCGTCATTTGATGGGGCGTGTAAACAACCTGATTATCAAGGTTATGGCGATCCGTGAATTTGAAGATACTCAATGCGGATTCAAGATGTTCAACCGCCGCAGCGCCGAAGATTTGTTCTCGGTTCAGCAGATGAATGGCATTGGCTTCGATGTCGAAATTTTATTCATCGCCTTGAAGCGCGGTTATAAGATTCGGGAAGTGCCGATAACCTGGTATTTTGACCCCGACAGCCGCATGCGTTTGGTGCAAGACTCGCTAAATATGCTTCGCGAAATCTGGCAAATCCGTCAGAACTGGCGAAAAGGCGTCTATGCCCCTAAAGCCCCCTAAGACTGCCCCGCTAGACATTGAAACTATGCTCTGGCAAAGCGGCTGTCTGCGCGTTTTCGGGCTTGATGAAGCGGGACGCGGTGCATGGGCAGGGCCAGTGGTCGCGGCGGCGGTGTGTATTCCTCATGGTCATGTTCAAATCAGCGAAATATTGTGCGGTGTGAACGACAGCAAACAACTGACGGCGCAGCAGCGCGAGACTTTAGCACAGCAAATTCACGCGAACATAACTTATCAGGCAGTCGGTGTGGCTAGCAGCGAAGAAATAGACGAAATGGGCATTGTCCCGGCGACGAAGGCGGCGATGCGCCGGGCGATGGATGACATTTGCGTAATGGATGCTTGCATACCTGATCATCTGCTGCTGGACGCGCTGCGCTGGAATTATCGGAATACGCCCTATACGCCGCTGATCAAAGGCGACAGTCGTTCTCTGAGCATCGCCGCGGCCAGCATCCTCGCTAAAGTACACCGCGATCACCTGATGATTGCGCTCGATGAGCAGTATCCCGATTATGGTTTTGCCCGGCATAAGGGCTATGGCACTGCCGGGCATCAACAGTCGCTGGATCAATTCGGGCCATCCCCGGCGCATCGCCGCTCATTCGCGCCTATTCGCACCCGGCTTTTCTGATCATGAAAGTAGCTCTCGTTCACGATTGGCTGAATCAACGCGGCGGCGCTGAAGATGTGCTGGAAACGCTGGCCAGCCTATTTCCGGAAGCGCCGGTCTATACCAGCATTTACGCGCCAGAGAAGATGCCCGCCTTCTATCGTAAATGGGATATTCGCACGCTGTGGATAGATCGTTTGCCCGGCATTCACCAGAAGCATCAACGCTTTTTGCCATTTTATCCCGCCGCATGGGGCAGCCTCGATCTATCTGAATACGATATCGTGCTGAGCAACAAAAGCGGCTTCTGCCATGGCCTACAACATGGCAATAAGACGCTGCATATTTGTTACTGCCTCGCACCGACGCGCTACGTATGGGAACTAGATAGCTATATCGCCCGTGAAGGCCTGGGCAAAAGCAGCGAAGTTATATTACGCCCGATGATTGCTGGATTGAAGAAGTGGGATTTTGCCGCATCAAAGCGCGTTGATTGCTTCATCGCTATTTCTAATGAGATACAGGTGCGCATTCAGAAATACTATCGGCGCGAATCGGCGATCATCTACCCGCCGGTGGATACAGCCCGATTTCAACCGAGAGGTGAGCCGGAAGATTATTATCTGATCGTATCCCGGCTGATCCCCTACAAACGCATTGATCTCGCAGTGCAGGTCTGTACCCGGCTGAACCTACCCCTCAAAATTAGCGGCAGCGGGCGCGATCTCGAACGGTTGAAAGCAATGGCGGGGCCAACGATTGAGTTTCTCGGCTATGTGCCAGATGATGACCTACCGGGCTTGATGGCGCGCTGTAAAGCCTTCTTGTTTCCGGGGCTGGAAGATTTCGGCATTACGCCAGTGCAGGCACAGGCGGCCGGCCGCCCGGTCATTGCCTATGCCGGGGGCGGCGCGCTGGATACGGTGATCCCTGGTAAGACCGGCGAATTATTCCGTTCAATGACCGTAGACAGCCTTGCGGAAGCATTACAATCTTTCGATGCCAGCCGCTATGACGCTGAAACGCTGCGCGCTCATGCCCTGCAATTTGATACGAACGTCTTTGAGCGGCAGATCACAGCCTATGTTGAGCAGGCGTGGCAAGCCTTTAAGGATAAGGGTTGAACCACAGAGGCACAGAGGCGCGAAGAAAAGAGTTTGAGCCGACAAGAGTACTAAAGGAAAAGGGTTTGAACCACGCTATAATAGCCGCGACCTTTCACGATAAGGCTTGATTTTGGAACTACGCAGCATCTTGAGCATCTTTCTAGCGCGCTGGTGGTTGGTGGTCATCCCGATGATCATCGCCGCAATTTTTGCGGCGCCAGACTTTCTAAATCGAACCGCTGTCTCCGGCGGATTCTCCGCGCAAATCAGCTATACCGCCTTCCAAAATATGGAGGCGATTCCCCGCGAGACCGGCGATTATCAAGACCTCTGGCTTTCCTCTGAACTGGTCGTCAATGCTTTCACTGACTGGGTGCGAAGCTCCAGCTTTAAGGCGGAAATCACGCGCGTCGTAGGTGATACCGTTGACATAAATCTATTGAACATTCAAGCGGATAACGCCCGCAGCGTCGGCCAAATATTCCTGTCGTATCCTGACGGCGCCACCCTGAATAGGGTTATTGAAGCGGCAATCAGTGTATTAGAAACAACCAGCGCTAATTATTTTCCACAGTTAGGCGGGGCTGCCCCCGCTGTGCGCGTGTTGAATTTCAATGAAGCTGCTGCATCAGCACCTTCACTGCCAAACCGCTTCGCGCCATTCCTCAAAGTTGGGCTGGGTTTATTGGCAGGGTTAGGGCTGGCAACTTTAGCTTATTATCTAGATCCTTTCGTCCGACGTCGCAGTGAACTCGAAGAATTAGGTCTGCCGGTTCTCGCCACACTCTCAAAACGGTGAATTCATGCGGTTTACTAGTCTACTGCTTTCCTTCGCCTTATTCGCATTCGCCACCGGCATATACGCGCAGGAAACCACGCCTGAAGCTGCCCTTGTTGAGCGCCATGCGGACGCCGCTTACGCATGGATCGAGGCGAATTTAGGGTTACTTGTGCCTGCTGGTTGGACGGCGGAAACAGGCAGTCATGATGGCATATTGACTTTATCGCTGCGCCCGCCAGAAGATAGCGCTAACGCCTTCTTTACAATAATCGTCACCCCCGCCGCGGCTTTCCCCCCTGCCCAACTGGATATTCTGGATCAAGTTCTGGCTGAAAGGAATCTCACCGGCTACTCGGTTTCAAATACCGGATGGTTTGGCGATAATGCCCTTGCGATTAACCCGCACGGCACGCTCAACGGCGCCGCTGTACAGGGGCGCGTTGGCAGGCTGCCCGATCATCGCATCGTCTATGCACTTGGCACTACGCCCGATTTTATGCCGATTATTCATCACATCACACTCGATGATGTATATATGCCTGAAGTAATGACGTATTCGCTGACATGGTCAGTCTCTTCACCAGAATTTGGCGTGGTTTACGACACCTTACAGCCGCGTATTGCTGGCACGGCTGCCAGCGCAGATCGCGTGTTCGCAGTAACCCAACAGGGCGTGATTGAACTCGACTTCAACGGCGGGTTGATCGGCGCCTATCCATTCCTCAACCCCTCAACCCCCACAGGGATCGCGCTGGGCAGTGACGGCAATATTTATGTGGGCGATATTGTCTGCCGCTGTCTACAAGTATTAGGGGCAAACCGCCGCTGGGCAGAACCGGTTGGCAGCTTTGGAGCAAATGCCCCGGCCTCAGTATTTTCCATGCCAAGCGGCGCAATTTATGCGGTGGATCGCAGTGATGACGCCTATTTTCTGCGCGCAGTCACTGGCGAACGGGCGCAAACCCTTCCACTCAATTTCAACGCCACGGCCTCCCCTTTTGCCGGCGCATCTGACAGCGAAATCGTCGTTGTAGAATGGCTGCAATCATTCATTGATGACAGCGTGGCCGGAGCCGTTTCAGTATTGGATGATCGGGCATTACTGCCAGATCTGAGATTCTGGCTGCCCTATTCGCCCGGTCAAGTGACCGCCATCACGATAAACCCGGAAGGATGGCTGGCTATCGCGCTCCAAGATGGAACGCTGATACGCGCAGATATAGATGGCACACTCACGCCGCTGGCAGATGGCCTGACCGGTCTCTCATCGCTGAATTTTGCGCCCTCTGGCGATCTGGTGATCGGGCGGGAAGATGGCAGCATTGGCCTGATAAGCAGTTCGGCGCCGCCTGACCGTACTGGCAGCATCACAATCGTGCCGTTCGCGCCGGTACAGGGACGGTTAAGCACGCATATGCCTGAACAACGCTGGCAGTTTGTTGGCGAAGCGGGTCAGGTGATCACCCTTGCAGCCACTGATTTAATGCGTCGCGATGTGCTGGATATGCGACTCAGGTTAACTGCACCTTCAGGCGCAGTCATCGCTGAAAATGATGATCAGCAGGGTATCGCACTCTGGGGCGACTACGATTCTTACATTTCCTCCGTAACGCTGCCAGAATCGGGACTTTATACCGTGGATGTTGACCGTATCAGCGGCGATGGTACCTACACACTTGCCCTGACAGTGGATCGCAATCTCGCGATGGAAGATCAAGCGATCACCCTCACCGGCGCATTAAGCGATGTAATTCCTATTGATCGCTGGGTTTTTCAGGGGCAGCGCGGGCAAATTATCACGGTTACGCTGCGCGCCGAAAGTGGCGACCTCGATCCCATGCTCACTATTCTGCTTTCAGATGGCCGACCACTGGCGCGTAACGACGATGCCGCCGATCCTGAACTGAACAGGAACTCACAGCTGTTCCGTATTGAGCTGCCTAGAGACGGCACTTACATCCTCGAAGCATCCCGGTTCAATTTTACCGGCGCGGGGAATTACTCTATGGTGGTATTTTCGGGTTGATCGGGGGGAAGTTTACGCGCTTCCGCCCGCTGAAAATACCATGCTGTTGAAGCCGTGATCACGCTGAAAGCACCGCCAACGACGATGCCTACGAAGGCAGCCTGAAGGATATTGTTGCCGTTGGTGAGTGAAACCAGAAACATGGTGGCGATGGAACCGATCAGCATATAGACGATTATGGAACCGGTACGCATGAATTTCCGGCGCATACCGATATAACCGAGCAGCAAAACCAGCGCAAACACAATGAACAACAGGATTGGTAGAAAACTTCCCATATTATCCCCCTACAGCGTTCGCAGCACCCCGGACCAGCGAAGCACAGGCGAAATTTGGATTCGGAAGCGGCTGATAACCGCCCTATAATCCGCCCGCATTCATTTTTATCTGTCAAAAGTGTAGCAAAGAACCAGCCAATCGCGCATAAGGATAGGTTATAATTATTGTCGTAAAAACAACCCTTTTGTGGAGATATTTTGATGAATTCTATGCCTTCCATGTTCAATCTTACGGGCAAGGTTGCTGTTGTCACAGGCGGATCACGTGGTATCGGGCTGGCGATTGCGCAGGCATTAGCGGGTGCTGGCGCAAAATTAGTCATTACCGCGCGTAAGGCCGACGGGCTTCAGGATGCTGCTAATTCGCTTCGAGAAAGCGGCGCGGAGGTGCTGGCGCTCACCGCGCATAACGGCGATAAGGATCAGCTTCAAACTTTGATACAGCAAACTGTTGAGGCGTATGGCGGGGTGGATATACTGGTCAATAACGCCGCGACCAACCCTCATTTCGGGCCAATTCTCGAAGCTGAAGACAGTATGTGGCAAAAAACCATCGAAGTAAATTTGCTGGGAAATATCTGGCTGTGCCAGCAAGTCGTGCCGATGATGCGTTCGCGCGGCGGCGGGAAAATCATCAATATCGCCTCGATTAATGGCATCCGCCCCGGAAGGATGCAGGGCGTATACAGCACCACCAAAGCGGCAGTGATCAATCTAACGCAAACACTGGCTATGGAGCTTGCGCCAGATAATATTCAGTGCAACGCTATCGCACCCGGTCTGGTGCAGACAAAATTTGCGCGCGCAATATGGGAAAACGATATGCTGATGGATTTAGTGCTTTCTCGCACGCCCGCACAGCGTACCGGCCAACCCGACGATATTGCAGGCATCGCCCTATATCTAGCATCGCCAGCTTCTGCATTCACCACCGGTCAGGTTTTTGTCATTGATGGCGGCGTCTCTATACCGATGATTTAAGCAGTTATGGTTTGAGGGTTCATTGTGCAAGTAATGCTGTACACAGAAAAAACGGTTCCGCAGTCACTGACAGCCATTTCCGAACGTTTGCATCAGAAAGGAACCAGCAGCCGCCTTGTGATGGACGGATGGATTGAAAAAAGCGGCTCGTTTGCGGTCAGCGTGACCACCCCGGTCATAGGGAAATTCAGCCGAACCACACGGTTAAGCGGGAAATTAGAACACCAATCCGGAATCACGGTGCTGCATGGCACTGTTCCCGGCGGCGTAGATTCTCGCGGAAGGATGATCATCATGGGCGCGCTCATGATGATCGCTGCGGCATTGATATTGAGCGGGAACCCGTTATTAGGCGCGATGATTATCCCGTCTGCGCTGTGGATCTATATCCCGTTAAAAGGGGATTATCATAACAGCGCCGTTCTAATCAGCGAGATTCAAAAGAATCTCAAAGCGCGCACCACACCGCCGAAGCCTGACGGTTCAAAAGGAAGATCTAAAACATCGGCGCGCCGATCCACAGACACCGCAAAAATACCCGCTTTACTGACTGAAAGTGATGATGATGCCGAAGACGATGAGGAATAAAGTTTATGACTGTACTAGAAATTGACCGCCAAGAAGCCGTTACCATTCTCACTATGAACCGCCCGGAAGTGCGTAATGCCGTTGATGATACGCTGATGAATGCGCTGCGCGCTGCATTGCTACACTGTGAAGATGATGGTACCCGCTGCATTGTGCTGACCGGAGCCAACGGATCGTTTTCATCCGGCGCAGATATCAAGAAAGCCATTCAAAGCGGCTATACGGCTGAAAATACGTTCCAGTTGCTGACCGAAGTTTATGGCCCTACCTTGAAAACAATCCGTCTCTCATCATGGCCAGTCATTGCCGCGGTAGATGGGTTTGCCGCCGGAATCGGCTGTGATATGGCGCTGGCCTGCGACGTTCGGCTGGTTAGCGAACGCGCCAGGTTTGCCGAGCTTTTCATCCGTGTTGGCTTAATCCCTGATGGCGGCGGCACCTACCTGCTGCCGCGTTTGGTCGGCACCGGGCGAGCGATGGAAATGATGTTCACAGGGCGCGATGTGGATGCATCTGAAGCAGTACAGATCGGGCTAGCCAATCACAGCTATCCGGTTGAAACGTTCATGGAGGAAGTGCTGAAATTCGCCTCCATAATCAGTAAGAAGTCGCCGCAGGCGCTGCGACGGGGCAAAGCCGCGATGCTGGCAGCTATGGACAGCGATTACGCAAGCTCATTAGCGCGGGAAGCAGAAAATCAGAAAGAAATTTTGAGCAGCGAAGACGGGCCGGAAGGGTTTCTCGCTTTCGCTCAGAAACGCGAACCGGTATGGACAGGGCGTTAGTTCGGAGGAAATTTTGGGCGGTTCATAACCGCCCTTTTTATATAAAACGCACAGTTTCCTTAAATTCCACGCTCTTTACGAATGCGCTGAAGCAGCGCGGCGCTTCCGATCTTGGCTAGCACATACACGGCCTCATGGTTGCCGTTGTAATATGGATCGGGCACTTCTACCTCGTCTACGCTGCCTTGAAACAGCGCGTCTGCTAGAAATATTGAAACCTCAGCCGTAGGGGTCGAGGTAATGCTCATGAGGCCGATCAGATTTTCGTTATCCATCGCCAGCACATAATCAAAAGTTTCCAGATCGTGACGGGTGACCTGCCGCGCCCGGCCCTCATAGGGAATTTCTTCACGCCTCAAAATTGTGCGCGTACCGATATGTGCCTGATCGCCAACATGCCAACTGCCGATTCCAGCAGAATCTATAGTGAACTCGCCGGCCAGCCCCGTTTTTGTGACTAGATCGCGGAATACGGCTTCGACCATCGGTGAACGGCAGATATTGCCAGCGCACACAAATAGAACTTTGATCACTCCTTCGAATCCAACTCGGCTGCCTCGTTAATCACCGCTTCGGGCGTATCTTCTGGAATTTCAGCGGCAGGCGCGCCTTCTTCGATCATATTAGTCGCTCCAATCGCAACTGGCGGCTCTTCCGGGGTAAGCGCCGCAGTGATACGCTCGGCGCCGCCGAGCTGAGGGTGTGGCACCTCAAAGGTGGGAATTCCGCCGTTCCCCTCGCTTCCGACCATGGTAATTTTACCGTCAATAAACGCGCCTTCTTCAGTGGTCAAGGCCTGAGCGCGAATATCACCCCAGATTCTGCCAGTACGCAAAAGCTGCACCTTTTTGCCACTCACATTTCCCCGTACAGCGCCCGCAATCGAAATATTTCTGGCATTGATATCCGCGGTAATTTTGGCCGTCTCGCCAACTAGCACATTCCCGCCAATTTCTAATTCGCCAGTAAAGGTGCCATCCAAACGCACGTTGGCATTGCTGCGTAATGAGCCTTCGATCGCCGAATTTGCGCCCAACACCGTTTCAAAACCGACAGTCGCCGGGGGTGGCGCAATATGCGGCGACTCTGCCCGCGGGGTAATCGGATCTCCGGCAATCCGCGGCAGCGGCTCAGCTTGTTTACTCTTTCCAAAAAACGACATGATTTCCTCCCAACGCCTGCCCTACGTTTATTCAACTTAAACGGGTTTCAGGCGCGCCTAAGCGTAGAATTGAGTGTAATCGCTTAGTCGGCATAAGACCATAGAGTCCAAGATTAAAGATGGACTGATAGACTAAGCAAAATACTCTGACATACTCTATTGTAGCTTCAATACGGTACCCTTCTCCAACGGAAAATTATGTCCTTCCATCACACATCGTCGCAGTTCGAGCAGTCGAACTTTCGGCATCTGGTATTTGATATTGCCTGGTTCGGACTGGCGCTGGCAGCCACATCGCGTTTTCTATCGGTTTACGCGATCCGTGTTGGCGCAAGCGCGACTGAAATCGGCCTGATTACCGCGCTGCCCTCCTTGATTCTATTATTCTCCTCAGGTTTAGGCGGCGTTTGGCAGCGCCGTTACAGCACCCGTGAACGTGCGCTTTCCTGGCCGGGGCTAGGCATGCGCATGATGTTCATTTTACCGGCATTTACCCCTCTGCTGCCTGAGCATTTACGCCCATTATGGCTGATCATTTCAATTTCACTACCCGCCATCCCACAGGGAATCGCTGGCGTGGTGTTCATTGATATGATGCGCGAATCAGTTTCACAAAGCGCGCTGCCAAAACTGCTCAGCCATCGCGCCCTATGGCTTAATATCATGCTGGCGCTGGGCGCACTGGCTTTTGGCCTGCTGCTGGAAAAAGCGCCATATCCGTTAAATTACCAGATCATGTTCGGAGTGGCTTTTCTCGCGGCACTGCTGAGTTTCAAACACTGCTATGCGATTCGCACAGAACCACTGCCTACCAACGGAACGATGCACAGGGCAAGCACTTTTAGCCCGTGGAAATCACCGAAATTCCGTCAGGTCGCATTGGTGACCGCAGTTGTACAGCTTACCTTCACCTTCCTCGTTTCCGTCACGCCAATCTTCCTCGTGAAGGAACGCGGCGCAACGGAAGGCTTTATGGCAATATTCGGCATGGTTGAGCTGGGTGCTGGCGCAGTGATGGCAGTACTAACGCCGCGGATCGTCCGAAAAATCGGTCATCGCGCCATGATCGCGGCGATGATGGTTGGCACCGCGCTGGCCGCTGTTATCTTCGCGCTTGCGCCAAACCTTCACTTAACTTTAATCGGCGCGGCGCTTTCCGGCGGGTGCTGGGCGGCTGCCGCAATGATCGGGCTGTTCGGATTCTTCACTGAGAATACCCCGACCGAAAATACCGCCGCTTATGCGACTGCCTATCAACAGGTCATCGGCCTCTCTGCATTCTTAGGCCCGATGATCGGTAGTTTGCTGGTTTCTGGAGGCATTAGCTTAGTCACGGTGATATTGATCGGCGCATGCCTGCGAATTGGTTCAGCGGTCGTTGTTGATTTCCCGCTCTTAGCGCGCGGCCGCCGCGAAGAAATTACTGAAATTCAGGTGCAGCATTAAAGATTTCCGCGAATGGGAATAGATACCCTGAGCTAACCGTTCGGCTCATTGATAGCTTCAGCTTCCGGCGTACTATTCGCCTGATTCGGAGCGTTGGGCAGCGTAGGGCGGAAATCCGGCGGTAAGGTATTCGTCGGTGTTGGGGATGCGGTCGGCGAAGGATTTTCACTGGTTGGCGCAGGCGTTACCGAAGGCAGCGGGGTATACGTATTTGATGGCGTCGGCGTCGGATTAACGGCATCAATCACTTCCTCATGCATATAGGCTTCTTCGATTCGGCGCGTACGTGGATTCTGATCAATCAGATACCACTCGCTCCCGGGGGAAGCGCGGCTAATCACGCAGACAACAGTTCCCGCGGTGTATCCGGTGACAATCGCTGAAGATGAGGAAGCCCCGCTGCGCACTACCGCATCAGGCACGATGACGCGGAAATCAATGCATTCAGGAACAGGGGTACCCGTTGGCAGCATCTGAGCGCCGTTATCCTGCCGGGTTGCCATTCGCGTCACCCGTCCCGCGGTTGCGCTGGCAATCACCTGCGCCTGCGCCGTGGCTTCATCTACACCCAATCCGCCAGTGGCAATGAAGTTTTGCGCGCCGCGAATCAGATAGTAGCCGCCGAACACCAGCGCTACTGCAACCAAAAAGATGAGCCACGCCGGAGGCCCCCCACCTCGCCGGGTAGATCGTGATCCGTATCCCATTAGGCCTGCGAAACTTTCATCAAATCAGGGTTTTTACACGCTCAAGCAGCACCTGCCATCCCCACATTTTAGGGATGAAGTCAGCCGCCCCTGCCTCAAATGCCTTTTGCTTTTCAGCGTCATCTTCGAGCGCTGTCAAAATGATAAAGGGTATGGAGCGGGTTGCGGGGAGTTGTTTGAGCGAAGCGCAAACTTCATATCCACTCATTAATCCCATGCGAACATCACAGACAATCACCGTTGGTAGTTCAGATTGAGCAATCTTTATTGCGGATAATCCATTATTCGTTTGAAGCACTTCAAAGCCGCTGCGCTCAAAGACGGTCTGGAGCAGTTCGCGGTTAAGAATATCGTCATCTACGATGAGGACACTCGGTTTATCGTTGGTCAAGCAAACTCCCGATCGCGTATGACAATATATATGACGTGTCGTTGGAATAATTGTAACAGGCGCGGGCTATCCCTCATAACACAAATCTGACTTATAGGGTTAACACAGGGTTGCAGCGGGTTTTCAGCAACATAAAACAAAAACGGGCGGCACACGCGATGCCACCCGTTTCATCTCTATTTACCGCTGCGCGCGACTAAAAGTTACTGATAATAGCCGTCGCAAATTCACTGGTTTTCACTTCCTTTGCGCCTTCCATCTGGCGCGCAAAATCATATGTCACAATTTTCTGATCTAGAGTCTTCTCATAGCCCGTTGTGATCAGATTTGCAGCTTCATCCCAACCCATGTATTCCAGCATCATTACACCGCTGAATAACAGCGAGCCGGGGTTAACCTTATCAAGATTCGAATATTTTGGCGCGGTGCCATGAGTTGCCTCAAACAGGGCAACGCCATCGCCAATATTTGCCCCGGGAGCAATGCCCACGCCGCCCACTTCAGCCGCGATTGCATCGCTCAGATAATCCCCGTTCAAATTGGGCGTCGCCAGCACGTCAAACTCACTGGGGCGCAGCAGCATCTTCTGGAAGCTAATATCTGCAATCACATCCTGAATCAGAATTTTACCTTCAGGCACCTTGCCGCTGTGATTCTTTTCCACATCAGCCCATGAAATGGTTGCATCGGCAAATTCATCGGCGGCAACTTCGTAACCCCAGCGCATAAACGCGCCTTCGGTAAATTTCTGAATATTGCCCTTGTGCACCAAGGTCACGCTTTTACGTTTGCGATCAATGGCGTACTGAATGGCGGCACGCACCAGGCGCTTACTGCCAAAGGCGCTGATGGGCTTAATGCCGATGCCCGCGCCCTCAAAAAATTCTGCGCCCATCTCTTCGCGCAGGAAACGGGCAACTTTTTCGTTTTCAGGCGTGCCCGATTCGTACTCGATACCGGCATAAACATCTTCGGTGTTCTCACGAAAGATCACCACATCTACTTCTTCAGGGTGTTTCACCGGGCTAGGCACGCCGCGATACCAGCGCACCGGGCGCACGCAGGAATACAGATCGAGCACCTGCCGCAGCGTCACGTTCAGGCTGCGAAAACCCTCACCCACCGGCGTGGTCAGTGGGCCTTTAATGCCCACGACATATTCGCGCATCGCCTCAAAAGTTTCTTCCGGCATCGAGGTGCCGTAAAGTGACTGTGCTTTTTCGCCGCAGAATATTTCCATCCAGCTAATCTTGCGTTTACCGCCATAAGCTTTTTCAACAGCCGCATCCCAGATGCGTAGGCTGGCGCGCATGATATCCGGGCCAATGCCGTCGCCTTCAATAAAAGCCACAATCGGCTGGTCTGGAACATGCAATTTTCCATTCGTGTAGGTGATCTTCTCCCCCCACGAAGGGACGGCGATCTTGTCAAACGACATGAAATTACTCCCTAAATGCGTCAGAGCGTTGTGTGCGCTGAATTATACCCGCATCAAACTTTCGTGCTACACTACATCGAGCGTTGCCAAAGGAGATTCCTTATGCTGGATTCGCCGATTTTCCAGGTCATCGTCGGCCTGATCTTCATTTTCAGCATCTTCAGCGTGATCGTCACTCAGATCAATACCAGCATCGCATATATGTTTCAGATGCGCGCCAGATCGCTCAAAGAAGGCATTTTCGGGCTGTTAACGGATCCTGAGACGCGGGCAAAATTCATGGCCCATCCCCTTGTTCGGCTGATCCCATCTTTAGTTCAGCCCGAAGCCAAAATCAGCGCTCAAGCTGCCAATGAAATTGTTGAAGAGAAGCCGACCGGGGTTTCATGGATTGAACCCGAATTATTCTCGCAAACAATGATGGATATCCTCGCAGCTTATGCCAATGATCGGCTTTTCCGGTCGCTTTATGATATCACCGGTAAAGTGCTGGAAGGGGCTGAAAAGACGCAAATCGTCGAAATGATCCGCCGCTTTCAAAATGGCGGTATTGGCCTCGCAGAGCTGCAAAATGCGATAAACACCCTATCTGACCCGGAAGATCGTGGCGCGCTCTTAATTCAGCTTGAGCAATTAAATGAGATGCGGCGGCAGCTTCAAGCCAACAATGTAGAAAGTAAGCTAATCCCACTTCTAGTAGGCGTTCAAGAAGTGGCCGATCCGGGAATGCGTACCGCGCTCGAAACCCTGCTCGCTTCAGCAAAAACAATAGACGAGGCGCAGGTTAAACTGGAAACATGGTTCAATGCGCGTATGAACCTTGTCAGCGAATTTTACAAGCGCAATATGACCCGGATTTCGTACATCGCGGGTGTAGTGCTTGTCCTTTTGATGAATGTTGATACGCTGCAAATCTCGCGCACATTGTGGAATGATCCTATTGTTCGCCAGGCAGTGGCGGCGATGGCGCAAGCATCGCTGGATAACAATACCTTAGAACAGCAGCTCGCCAGCTCCGAAGCGGCACTTCAGGAGACACTGGATCGCCTGAATCAAGCCAATACAACAGCCCCGGCAGAAGCACAAAATGTGCTGCCCGAAGAACAGACGATTGAAATTCTGCCGGAGGCGACCACTGCAACAAATACGGTGAATGATCCGATTGTTGACTTACTCTCCTTGCGTTTGCCCCTAGGGTGGGAATATCAACCCGTTGAAGGGGGCTGTCCGCAGTCAGGGATAGTAGTTGATCCCTGCTTCAACGGGCGAAATGTATGGTTGATGATTCCGGGAAATAATCCCGGGTGGTTAGGACTGATCACCACTAAGCTCATCGGTTGGGCACTCACAATACTGGCAATTGCACAGGGGGCGCCGTTCTGGTTTGACCTGCTCAATCGTATTGCGCATGGGTCACGTTCGGGAAGCAGCTAGTTTCCGGCGATCTGTGCGCCGAGCTGTCCCCCTTCGATTAGCAGCTGCTTGACCATTTCAGGGGAACGGGCTTCAGCATACACACGCAGCACAGGCTCAGTACCGCTAGGGCGAATCAGCAGCCAACTGTGATCGGCAAAATGATACTTAACGCCATCCAGCGTACTCACTGAAGCGATAGCCTCTCCCGCAAGCATGGCGGGCGCCTGTTCAGTCAGCCGCTGCACCATTTCTTTCTTCGGGCGTATATTGGCCAACCGCGCATCTATGCGCCCATAGTGCGCCGGGCCATGCTGTGCCTGCATATCTTCAATGATTTCATGCAGCGGGGCACGGTAGTAAGCCATAATTTCCAAGAGCAGCAGCCCCATTAAGATGCCGTCGCCTTCAGGAATATGATGACGTATTGAGATACCGCCACTTTCTTCACCGCCGATCAACACATCATCCCGCATCATCAAATCAGCAATATGATTGAATCCAACGGGCGTTTCGTGTAGAGCCAGGCCATGTTTGGCAGCGATACTGTCAATCATCGTCGTCGTCGAAACGGTCTTCACAACTGCGCCGCGCTGATTCTTGACTTCAACTAGATAGCGCAAAGCCAACGCCATGATGTGATGCGGATCAACAAATTTGCCGCGGGCATCAATTGCGCCAATACGGTCAGCATCGCCATCTGTGGCTAAACCGACATCAGCCTGCTCGCGCTGTACGGCAGCAACCAGCTCATTCAAGTTGCGAATGATTGGTTCAGGATGAATGCCGCCAAAACCGGGGTTTAGCGCGCCGCGAATTTCCGTAACGCTGGTGCGCGTGCGCGACAAAATACCTAAAAATGCCCCTCGCCCTGCCCCCCACATCGCATCAGAGACGACTTTGAGTTCGCCTGACGAGATACAATCCAGATCAACAAGCGTGCCCAGATGCTCATAATATGCCCAGGCAGGGTCAAAGCGACGGATGAGATTATCTTCGACGGCCTGATCATAATCTATCAGCTTCACCGGGCGCTTCTCAAGCTGCAGCTTCTCCAGATGCGCTTCTACCGCCGCGCAGTCTTCCGCAACAGCGCTGCCGCCGTAATTTGCTTTCAATTTGAAGCCGTTATAACGCGGTGGATTATGACTGGCGGTAATGACCACGCCAGCATCCGCACCCTTTTCCTTAACGTTATAAGAAATTGCCGGGGTGGGCGCATCGGAGCGCGTGAGCCACGTCATGATGCCGTTCGCCGCTAGAACCCGCGCTGTCTCCATCGCAAAACGATCGCTCAAAAAGCGCGTATCATAACCTACAACCACCTGCGCCGGATCGCTGCCTTGAT
This sequence comes from Anaerolineae bacterium, assembly GCA_014879665.1. Lineage (GTDB taxonomy): Bacteria > Chloroflexota > Anaerolineae > Aggregatilineales > Phototrophicaceae > Flexifilum. The sequence continues at coordinate 22,545 of JACSRP010000122.1, forward strand.
GATTGTCTAAGACAAAATGAGCGACTGATTGAGAAATAAGTCTTAAGTTCTCGAACGTAAAATCTTCTGCTATAACGGCACGCCAGCCATCCGTTCCAAAACGAATCATCTAAACCCTCATAGGTCGTCAACAAGGTGAAATGCGGGTAACAGAACTGTCACCCGCTCTAGTTCAGCGCTATACACATTCTGCAAAGGGCTAAAATTGCAATACGGCTAGGATGCCGCCCCTGCCGAAGCCGCTAGCCCGGTTTGATCCATAATTTCCTCCACACGCTCCGATGTGAGATCAAGATCGTTGAGGATGGTGAAGGGTAAATCGTGTTTACGCACATACTCTGGAAGAATTTTCAGAGTATCGCGGACATTATTTGCCGGGAGCTGATCGAGTCGAATGCCTGCCGAAGCCAGCGTATCGCGGATCGGGCCAACATCTTGCCCGTGAAGCGCAGCTGCAATCAGCAGCCCCGGGCCAACACGATCCGCATAGGGCAGCGGGCGACTGCGGGGAAACTTCTGCTCATAAGCATACGCGAATAACTGCTCTGCGCCTTCTTGCGGGCGATTATGACCGAGCTGGTTGGTCAACTGGACTTCCAAACACAATAAGTCAAGCAAATTACGCAGCGCCTCAACATTCCCTTTACCCACACCAGCGGCAATCTTGAAGGCCTGCTGAGCGATGCCGGCCATAATGCCCGCCGCCCACGGTTGAAAGCGGGTTTCGACGGTGGTTTTATTGTGTTCGGCTGCATAGCGCCAGTCCAGCAAGCCAGTGACAATCGTCAATAATTCAATAATGCCCGCGCCGCGCACATGAGGGGGAGCCGTGCGAATCACGTCCCAGTTTACGATCAGCTTGCTCACAGGCCCGGTTTCAATATAATGAGTCGTGCCACCCTGGCGCGCCGCCACCAGCGACGTGAAGAAACCATCTTGACTGAGTACTGTCGGAATCACCACCACCGGCAGTTCTTTCCTCCAGCCAATATATTTAGCCACATCAGAAACCAGCCCGCCGCCAACCCCGTATATCACTTCTACCTGCGGGGGAATAGCGTTTGACAGGGTGTCGAGATAACTCACATCCACGCGATCCGGCTCCGCCTGAACCACAATTGGAAGCTCGACCAGTGCGCTGACCGAATTCCAACTACGCGAACCGGTCACCAGCGCGGCCGGCCGGCGTTCGGTTAAATTTCCTAGATCGCGTATTTCCATTTCAGGGACAGGGAAAATCGTGGTCATACGTTTATAGCTCCGTGCACAGTAGTTCAGGCTAGCATTTCGTTTAATAATAGTCGCAAAAAGGTTGATTTTGCAATTTCAGTAGGTTAGAACATCTCTTAAGTTCGAACTTGTATGAATTCACCCGATCATTCAAAATTAGCGGTACATTCGTAACAGTATCCCTGTATCAACTTTACACGAGAACAATCTTATGGCGCTTCCCTCTAACGAAACGTTGATCGAATTTAGCAGCGCGGTGCAGTGGCAAGAAATTGAGCGAACTAAACGCCAGTTTAATCGGGCGCTAGAAACGATTGCAGTAGATTCACGAGACGATCAGCTTTCGCTAGATGCGCTTTCTGAAACTGTCGGTATGCCGGTAACCTCATACTATGACCCGGCACTACAAGACAGCGGGAATGTATTGTTAGCAGAACATAACGGCCATCGCTTCATTCTGGGCAGCGTGGTTAGCGCACGCTACCGCAGCGGCCATAGTTTATTGGAAAGCATTGCTCCCTACAATCTCAACCCCAGTGTAAACCATATCAATATTCAGGAAACCGAAGATCCTTATACGCGCATGCGTGTACTGGGCGCAGAAATTGAACTGGGGTTGATCCACGAAGACGGTCATTCGCCATCGGAAGATGAAATGCAAGGCTACATGCGCGCCTATTACAACCATGCGCTGCGCATCGGCATTTATCCCCGCCTAGATCGTGAAGCCTGTCAGTATCAGGTAGAAGCCCATATCGCACCGAGCATTGGCTACAGCAAAGCGCGCAACGCGCTCACCGGCATCATGACTGCACTCGCTGCAGCGAGCGCAGAAACAGGGCTAATCACTGCCATCATGTCCTGCTACCCTACGGACTCTGATTTCAAAATGACGGAGCACCCCAAGGTGGCAACTGCTGTTGACCTCATGTTGGAAGTAAACGACCTGTTTCCACAATATGGGGATCAACTTCGAGAGACGGAAGCCCGTTATCACATCAACATTCCGGGCAGTCACTATGTCAATATGTTCCGTATTCAGGGCTGCCACATTCACATTGACCTTGCCGGGCGTTCGGAAGCGTTAGGGCTGCTGACCTTCCACACCATGCTTAAAAGCGCGACAGCCATCGCTAATGCAGCGGTGCTAAAAGGCGGCCCGTTCGTCAATGGCACATGCGATCCGGAACTGTTATGCGCGCGCGAGTATGTGCGCCGCGCTACCGTGACCGGGCGTTATCTTGATTTGCCAATTAGCCCCCACTTAATGGCTGACGGGCTGGAAAAATATGCGGCGCTGCTCAAGCTAGAGCGCGCAAATGCCGTTGGCCGTGCGATGCTGTATGACGATAGCCTCGGGCAGCCGATTAGTATTATGCACAATCCGGTTGGCCGGGTTCGCCCCGATCTCTCCACGTCAAAGCGGGTCTGCACCGTTGAAAGCACAGGCATGCCCGCAAATATCAGCGCCTCGCGCATGGCCGCTATACTCACCGATTTTGAGTTCAGCCACGCCCTAATGGAGCTTTACTTCCGCAAGCACGGGCTTGACCTAGGGCCAATGCACGAAGATAAAACACTGTGGGCAATTATGGGGCCTCTAGACCACGCCACATTCGTCGCCAACCACGACCGTTCTGACCGCGAGGGTACCGATACAGTGGTCACTACCGCCGCTGGAACCGAAATGACACTGGCAGAATTCTATGAGATGAAGCGCCGCTATATGCACAAGGCGCTTGCAGATATTGATGAAATTGCCCCGCGCGACATTGATGAGGTGTACACCAGTTTGCAGCGGATGTTAGAGCCGCCCAGCGGGCTGGTAGCACAGACAATTCACCAGTTCATAGCCGACCCCAAACTTCGCAGCACCGGAAACTGGGGCAAAATTATGCAAAACGCCTATATTGAGGCGGGTGGCGTTCTGGGAGAACATCATCCAGACGTGGTGCTGAAAGTGATCAATGATGTTCACCGCGCGCTTGCAACCCGTTATCTTGAATAGCATATGCTGGAATTTACATCTCAAACAGGAACTGAACGCCGCGCATTCGCTGCGCCTAACCTCATACTTCTAGCAGGATTTATTAGTCAGGTCATTGTTGGTATCGCTTTATGGAACCATCGTAGTGACGATGGCATGATCTTTGGTGGGTACAGCCTGCGTTATGCTCTGGCCTTATTGGCAAATCTAGGCGCAGCCATATTCTGGTTGGCTGCTCTCCTTAGACACAAAACTATCCTACCCAAGCTTGAACAACTAAAAGCCATAGTGCGCTATGGTTTAATCGCGCTATCAGGCATTGGCCTTGTTATAGTCTGGTTGCTGCCCATCGAAGGACAAGTCAAGCAGTTTGCCAGCCTGAATGTTCTCTTTTGGGGACTGCTGCTAGCCTCAACAGTAGGCGGTGCAACGCAGTCAAAATCGCGTCAGGTTTACCTGATTATCTTCATTGTAACCGCCGCCTTGCTAGTTCCCATGCTGACAACTGCCTTAACCATCATGCCCTTCAGCCCAGATGAGTCCCACTGGGCGGACTATGCAACAACCCCATTCGCGAGTGAAAATCCCGGCCTTTATGCACGCACATGGCTAATGGAACCACAAGTTATCACCCCCGGCCTTGGCTGGAGTGTAGCCGCCTACGGTTGGTTACTAGAAAATACTGCGTTCAATATTCGCGTGGGGCGATTGTGGAATTTTCTGAGCTATTGTGTTGCCTTCCTAGGTATTGCGGTTCTCAGTTATCGTCTTTATGGTCGTGAGGCAGCAATAGCCAGCACAATTTTTGCGGTCTTAAGTACCGCCTTTATTCCAGTTTTTGATTATCGTCCTGACCATCAAATCGCAGCCGCAGCAGTATGGGTGGTCGTTTGCGCCGTGATCGCCCGGCAAAGCGTTCGTCCACGTTTAAGCAGGCCGTTCCATTTCCTATGCGGCTTGCTTGCAGCGCTGGCGATGCAATTTCACGCCATTGCAATAGTGCTGATCGCGGGCATCGGATTATTTTATTTACTGGAGTGTGCGTTTTTCATCTACCGGGCAAAAAGGCTCAACACTGCTACCTTTTTACCCCTGCTGCTTTATATTACAGGGGTAGGAATTGGCGGTGCGATATTTTTCCTCTTCAATATCGCGCCAGCAGGGGGCGTTGCTGCGTATATAAGTGGGATTGCAGGCCGCACCCAGCGACTACATTCGTTCCCATTCTTTCTCACATGGCCGTCACTTTTTGAAGCAATCATGATCGTGATTGGGTTTGCCTTTATACTCTGGCGGCGGAATAAATCGGATAAAACATTTTTCAGCATCACCTTTTGCATCCTGCTGGCGCTGCTGGTACTCGATACGCAGGGTTATCGTTCGCCAGTGATCAGCCTTTATGCGGTGCCGGTTGGCGCATTTTTTGCCGCAGGTTTTGGTCATAGAACTGGCAACCAGGCGCAGCTCACAGCCTTAACCGTTCTGACCGTGGTGATGGCAGCCAGTACAGTAGGTTTCATTCGCTGGTCATCATTTTGGAGTCCAGCCGCTGAGCCGCCATATCTTTATGAGGTATTAAAGGAAAATTTGCGCCAGTATGTACACGATGATGATACTATTGTAAGCACGCACTTGCTGATCTGGATGTTGGGCAATAGACCTGATTTTTACAGCGTTGCAGGGGAAATTACGGGTACACAGCGCTGGGGAATTTCGCCTGAAGAAGTATGGGAACGTGTGCAGCCCACGCTGATCATTGACATCCCTAGCGAAATGGACATCAGCGAAGGTTTACGCCAATATATGGCGCAGCACAATTTTCAAGAATGCCAATCGTTGATTGTGCAAAACAAGATTGTAAATTTGTATAGATCGAACTGCGCTTAACTACTCACAGGGTGCTGATTTGACTTCTATCTCTATTGTAGTTCCTGTATATCGAAGCGCGGAAAGCCTGTCTGAATTTGTGACGACGGTGCTTCCGGTTGTGAGCGGACTCACTTCCAGCTATGAAATCATCTTTGTGAATGATGGAAGCCCGGACGACAGCTGGTCTGTGATTGAAACGCTGTCGCAGCAAGATACACATGTTCGCGGCATAAACCTAATGCGGAACTACGGGCAGCACAGCGCCCTACTCTGTGGCATTCGCGCCGCGCGTTATGATCTGATCATCACCATGGATGATGATCTCCAGCACCCGCCGGAAGCGATTCCACTGCTGCTAAAAACGCTGGAAGAAGGAAACTTCGACGTTGTATACGGCTCACCTGAAGACGAAGCCCACTCTTTTTTCAGAAATCTGGCATCGCAAATCACAAAATGGGCGCTGCAAAGCAGCATGGGGGTTTCCACCGCCCGTAAAGTGAGCGCATTTCGTATCTTCAGAACTAACCTGCGGAATGCCTTCACGGAATATCGCAGCCCTTATGTGTCGATTGATGTGCTGCTAACCTGGGGCACTACCCGCTTTACTGCAATCACGGTGGCGCATAGAACCCGCAAATACGGGCAGTCAAATTACACACTTCGCAAACTGGTCAATCACGCCTTTAACATGATCACCGGGTTTACCGTGGTGCCACTGCAAATTGCCAGTTTGCTGGGCTTTGCACTGGCGCTATTTGGACTGCTCATTCTGATCTATGTCGTCGGGCGCTACCTGATTGAAGGGGGAAGTGTTCCCGGTTTTCCGTTTCTGGCGGCAGTTATTGCTATTTTCTCTGGAGCACAGTTATTCGGCATGGGCATGATTGGCGAGTATTTAGCGCGCATCCATTTCCGCAGTATGGATAAGCCACCTTATACCGTCCGAAACACGGCTGAATTTACACAGAAGAATATTGAACAGGATCTATCTTGAGCTATCGCATCCCATTCAACAAACCCGCGCTGATCGGACCAGAACTCAATTACATTGCAGATTCAGTTCGCAGCGGGCATATTTCCGGGGACGGGAAATACACCAAACAATGCCATCAGCAGCTAGAAATATGGTTTGGCGTAAAGAAGGCGCTGCTCACTACCAACTGCACGCACGCGCTGGAAATTTCGGCTATCCTGCTAAACTTACAGCCGGGCGATGAAGTGATCATCCCCTCATTCACTTTTGTTTCAACTGTCAATGCTTTCGTGCTGCGCGGCGCAAAGCCGGTCTTTGCGGATATTCGCCCCGATACGCTGAACCTTGATGAAACTCTACTGCCCGGCTTAATCAACGAGCACACAAAGGCGATTGTGCCAGTACATTACGCTGGCGTTGGCTGCAACATGGATGTGATCATGTCGCTGGCACAGCAGCATAATCTGAGGGTGATTGAGGACAACGCGCATGGTCTGTTTGGCAAATACAACGGTCAATGGCTAGGCACATTTGGCGCGCTGGCAACGCAAAGCTTTCATGAAACCAAGAACTTTTCCTGTGGTGAAGGCGGCGCGCTGCTGATCAACGACGAGGGCTTAGTCGAACGAGCAGAGATCATCCGCGAGAAAGGCACTAACCGCAGTCGCTTCTTCAGAGGCATGGTAGATAAATATACATGGGTAGATATTGGCTCCAGCTATTTGCCGTCTGACGTGCTAGCAGCTTACCTGTACGCTCAATTTGAGGCATATGAGTCGATCCAGAGCAAGCGCGCCAGCATCTGGAATCGTTATCGAGAGCATCTTGGCGAGTGGGCTGAGCAGCATAATGTTCAACTGCCGGTGGTACCTGATAATTGCGAACAGGCCTACCACATGTTCTATTTGCTGCTGCCTTCACTGGAAACCCGCACGCGGCTGATCAACCATCTCAAGGAGCGTGGAATTCTGGCTGTATTCCATTACTTACCGCTGCATCTCTCTGACATGGGGCGGCAGCTTGGCGGCCAGCCTGGTGACTGCCCGGTCACTGAGGATTTGAGCGATAGGCTGCTGCGACTTCCCTTTTTCTATGATCTTTCAGAGGCGGATCAGATGGAAGTTATCCACGCACTGTGGTCATTTGAAGAAGATTAAGATTCATTTCTACCGTATAAACGCACAAAAATTTATGATATAATTGCTGCAATATTGAGAAATAATGATTTCTGTTCTCTAGTATTCTTTGTGCAATTATTAAGACACAAGAAAGGAAACCCTAAACGCGCGGACGGGTCGAATGGCCTGTTCAGCAGCGTTTAACACGTTATGTCTAAACAACAACCTAAACTGAGGATTATCCCTCTCGGCGGCGCCGGTGAAATCGGCAAGAATATGACCGTCGTCGAAATGGATGATGATGCAATCATTATTGATACGGGAGTTATGTTCCCATCCAACGATATGCTTGGCGTCGATCTAATCATCCCCGATTTTCGTTATCTCACTGAACGCAACAAAAAACTGAAAATTCACGGTATTTTGTACACGCATGGGCACGAAGATCATACGGGCGCAGCCCCCTATGTCGTGGACGCGCTGCGCGGTGTTCCCCTGCATGCAACCCCGCTCACCGCGGCGCTGCTGGAAGTGAAACTGCGCGATGCCCATCTTCTGAACGAAACGAAGATCAATATCTTTCATCCCGGTGACATGCTGCAAATCGGGCCATTTAAAATCGAAAGTTTCCATATGACCCACAGCATCCCTGACTGCGTGGGCTTTGGGATTAACACGCCATACGGCATGATCATTCACAGCGGCGATTACAAGTTCGACAATACGCCGATTGATGGCAAGAAGCCCGACTACGCCAAGTTGGGAGAACTGTCGCAGCGCGGCGTACTGCTGCTGCTTGGCGACAGCACCAATGCTGAGCGACCCGGTTGGACTGCTTCCGAACAGGTCGTGGTCAGAGGCTTTGATGATATTTTCCGGCAGGCCAAAGAACGCATCATCGTTGCAACCTTTGCTTCGCATATCTCGCGGATTCAGATGATCGCGGATATGGCGGCGAAATATAAGCGCAAGATCGCAATTGCCGGGCACAGCATGACCGAAAATGTTAAGACTGCCCGCAAGATCGGTCTGCTGAACATTCCTGACGAGATTCTGGTGGAACTAAACCGGATCAATCATATCCTGCCAAGCCAACTGGTGATCGTCGCCACAGGGTCACAGGGCGAGCCTTCAGCCGTTCTCAGCCGTCTGGCAAACGGGCAGCATCGCAGCCTTGACGTGATGGCGGGTGATACGATTGTGGTATCGGCGCATACCATTCCCGGTAATGAAGAAATGGTAAGCCGCACCATTAATCATCTCTTCCAGCGCGGGGCAGAGGTTATTTACGACCCGATTGCGCCTGTGCACGTGTCAGGCCATGCTTCGCAGGAAGAGATGAAGCTGCTCATCAACCTGACGAATCCGCGCTTCTTCGTGCCTATTCACGGCGAACTGCGGCATCTGAAGGCACATGCGCGGCTGGCAGCCCTTAGCGGAGTTGCCCCGAAGAACATCTTCGTAATCGAAAACGGTATGGTTCTCGAAGCTGATAAGAACGGCGTGCGCCCAACTAATGAGCGCGTTCCCGGCGGTTATGTATTCGTAGATGGCAGCGGGGTTGGGGACATTGGCCGCGCGGTCATCCGTGACCGTGAAGTGCTGGCACGTGACGGCTTTCTGATGGTCGTCGTCAACGTTAACCCCGACAGCGGCAAGGTGATCGGCGAGCCGGAGATCATCACTCGTGGATTCGTATATTTGCGCGATGCCGACGACTTGATTGAAAGCATCAAGCGCACAGTCTATGACATTATGGAGCAATCACGGGCGCTGCGTAACGGCCAACGACGTGAAAAGCTGCAAGAATCGTTAAGCCGGCTGCTGTTCAACGAAACCAAGCGCCGCCCAATGGTTTTCAGCGTGATCAACGAAAACTAATCGCCACGAGTATCCCCTTCGCTGAGAACGGGGAATATCCCATTAAAGAGAAACAGGATGCCCTGAACGGGGCATCCTGTTTTTTTAGTATCGTTACGACTTATCTCGCTTCCATGGCATCAATAGGCGGCGCAGGAAGCGGCGAATAATCCCTTCGCGAGCGTCTGCCCATGCGTCGTTGGCAACGTCAGCAACCGCTTTTACCTCATCTTCTTCGCGCGGCGGGCCATAACGCTCTGAGGAATACAGCGCCGTTATGGCAGTGACGGGTGGTTCAATGACCGGTATCTTGTTGACGACGGTACGGCGGCGCTCATCTGGCGTTTGCTGCGAGCGCGGGAAGATGCCCACTAATGGCACATAGCGTTCAAGGCGCGCATAAGCACGAGATACGGCGCTAAGGCCGCGCATCCCGCGCCATTCCCACCACCAATAGATGAAGAACAGTATCAGCACCAGCCCAACGATCAGCAGCAGTCCAAGCAGCCCCGCCTGCAAAGCGTCGGCAACGAAAGAGAACGGATCGCGGCGCTGCGGGCGTTCGGGCGGAGGCTGGGTTGGCACAACTGCCGGTTCCGGGGTGGGCGAAGGCGTAGGTGAAGGCGTAAGCGTGGGCGGCGGCGCGGCATTTTCGCTGCTGGCTTCTTCATCCTCGCTTGTCGGCGTGACGGTTGGCTCCTCCTGAGTCGCCGGCGGGGTGGGCGAAGGGGGCGGGGTGGGCGTATTTGTTGGCGTAGAGGTCGGTTGAATTGCAGGCGGGAGAAGCACCGGCGGCGTATCGCCCCGATTTAGCGGCGCTTGTGCTGCCGTCGGTTCAAATTCTACCCAACCGTAGCCGGGGAAAAATACTTCTACCCACGTATGGGCATCACGTTCGCGCACGATGAAGGCGTTCTGCGCTGGATCATATGTGCCCTGAGCAAAGCCTGCCGCCATACGCGCCGGAATGCCCAACGTGCGCAGCATTACGATCATGGCAGAGGCATAGTAATTGCAATAGCCGCGCTGAATATCAAATAGCAGCCAGTCTACAGGGTCTTGCCCCTGCGGCGGCTGCGGAATTTGCTCATCATAGTCAATATTGGCACGCAGCCAGGTTTCAATCGCTTTGGCGGTATCGTAGGGCGTGGACGCGCCCGCTTCAGCCTGAATTTGCGCCGCGAGTTGGATAGTACGCGGTGTCACCGAAGGCACGTCAAATGGATACAGATCAAGAATGAACTGCGGATAATCCGTCCCTGCGGCGCGCAGTTGTTCGGAGGTTGCCGCGCTCAGTAGGCTGGTGGCACGGTAGCTATCGCCGCGGTTCAGCACCTGCGCGGGGCGAATGACCGATACCATCATGCTGTCGTCTGGCGTGTAACGCATGTCCGTGCGGGTATCCAGATTCACCGAAAGCGGCTGAGGCGCGGTATACACCAAGCGTGACGCATTCAAGCCGATGGTAAATTCCTGATTCACCTCAACGCGACTCTGTAAATCGTGAGGGCTGAGCTGTAACGTCAGCGGTGGATATTCATCAGTCAGGCGGGTATCGGCGGCGGATGTCCAGCGCCCCATATCGTAGTTATCAAACACCCGCGAGCGCCAGTAATAGCGGTGCTCTGGCGGCGCGTTCACATACAGCGCGATCTCATCACCTAAACGAATGGCGCCGCCTAATTGCAGTGAATCCCCGCCATAATAATCAGAGGTCGCTGGCCCCTGCGTTTCGGCGCTGGAAAACAGCCGCAGCCATGCTTCGCTCAACTGTTGAATAGGCTCGCTGGAGAGGAACTCTTGGAAACTTTGAAGGCGATCTTCAATATCGGAGGTAGGAATTAACCACCCCGCCAGTACAAATAATGCCAGCCCTGCCCCAACAACATACAGATAGCGGCGTAAATTGGGGGGCATACGAATACGCAGATCGCGCCATAATTCGGCGCGGCCTTCGATATTAGAGCGCGCTACCAGTATCAAGCCGAGAAACACAAAACCGATCAGATAAGGCTCAAGGTTAGCAGAACCAATGTAATAGACACCGTTGATGATCAGAATCAGCCCCGGCGGCAAAATTGCGCGCCAGATGCGGTTGACGCGAAAGAGATGCCACGCCAGATTGAAGCCAAGAAACCAGAACAGTCCGCAGATCATCAGGGTGAAGATCAGATCATCCTGATTGATACCGCCGCTAAAAGCATCAATAAACCATTGCAAGGTGCGAGCAAACAGGTCGTATAAGCCCTGGGCAAAGCCGCCGGGCTGCGCCAAGGCGCCGAACAGCACGATGATGCAGGCGCCGTAAATAGTGGACATCAACAGCGCGTAAAATTCATTGTATTTGCTGCGTGCAACCAGAAAACCCACCAGCAGGCTGGCAAGAATGGTCGGCGTGAGAACTGACATTTGTAAATTCCAGCCTGCCGTTTGCAACGAGAATGCAGGCATGAGCAGCAGCACGAAGGCGAGTACGAACGTGATAATATCGCCGGGATGGAGTATCTGGCGTTTGATGCGCTCTTTGGGTACTGGCGGGGCAATTGCAGTCATAGGGTCAATTCTAGCATTCAATCAGGGTCATTCTATAGGCGGCAGGTTATACGGACAACCCGCGTTCGCCCAACGGGAAACAAGTGCTGCACACCCGGCCCGGGTTGTCATTGAGAACTGGTATAATAATATTCGCGTTCAGGTCGGCTAGGTGATTGCGGCGCTGTTTGTCAGCGCTGAGGAAAGTCCGCCCTCCGCAGGGCAGCGGTGCCGGCTAACAGCCGGGCGGGGAAACCCGACAGCATAGTGCTACAGAGAAGCGTATTGCCGCAAGGAAACTTGCGGCGAGGGTGAAACGGTGGTGTAAGAGACCACCGGCGCGGGCAGCAATGTTCGCGGCCAGGCAAACCTCACCGGGAGCAAGGCAAAGCAGGCGCATTGGGGCGGCCCGTCCCGTAAAAAGCGCCGGGTATGCTGCATGACAGGCGGAGTAATTCGCCCGCTAGAGAGATGATCATCAAGTCGTCGTGAGGCGGCTTACAGAAGGCGGCTTATAGGCTGGCCTGAACGCAGTTTTTGAGATGAGGATGGGAAGATTCGGAGGCTAAAAGCCATCCGGCAGCGCTGAAAGCCTACTAAAACGAACGTGCCAAAAAAACAGGGATCGCTGAATAGGCGATCCCTGTTTTCATGCCGGCATAGAAAATTATGCGACGATTGATTCTTCTTCGCGCTTTTCGCGTCTGCCAACCAGATCGTCCAAACCGTATGCCTTCTCGGCTTCGCGGCGGAACTGCTTGGTGTACAGGCTGTAGTAATGACCGCGCTGCTTCATCAGTTCGGCATGGTTGCCCTGCTCGGAAATACCGCCGTTCTCAATAACGAGGATGCGATCAGCGCGGCGAATTGTGCTAAGGCGATGGGCGATGATAAAGCTAGTGCGCCCGCGCATGAGTTCTTCCATGCCCTTCTGGATGAGCGCTTCGGTGAGCGTGTCTACCGAACTGGTAGCCTCGTCCATGATGAACACTTCAGGGTTTGCCAGCACCGCGCGGGCAAGGCTGATCAACTGCTTCTGACCGGTGGAGAGCAAATTACCGCCCTCGCCTACTTCTTCGTCGTAGTCATCAGGCAGCACGGCGATGAAATCATGCGCGCCTGCCAGTTTTGCCGCGGCTTCAACTTCTGAATCCGTTGCTTCCAGCTTGCCATAACGGATGTTGTCGCGAATGTTCCCGCTAAACAGATGCGGCGTTTGCAGTACCATACCCACGCGGGACTGAATCGCGCGCATCGGCATATCGGTATAGTCTTTGCCATCAATCAAAATGCGGCCGCCGGTTGGCTCATAGAAGCGGCAGATCAGGTTCACAATGGTAGACTTGCCGGCGCCAGTGGGGCCAACCAGCGCGATGGTTTCGCCAGCTTTCACGGTCAGGTTCAGGTCGCTAAAGACGGCCTTCTCTTTGTCGTAGCCAAAATCCACGTTCTCAAAGACGATGTCGCCCTTGATCGAGCCGGGGTCAACGATGCCCGGTTTGTCTATAACATCTGGCTTTGCGTCGCTGAGCGAGAATACACGCTCTGCGCTGGCAATGGCGTGCTGCATGGATGCAAACACCCGCGCCAAATCTTGAATCGGCCAGAGCATGAAGGTGATATAGCCAATGAATGCCTGAATACCACCGATAGTCAGCATACCGGCTTCGTATTGAACACCACCGAAGAAGATGACCGAGCCAATTGCGATTGCAGAGATCAACTGTACGACGGGTAGAAACAATGCAGACAGCCATGCCGCCTTAAAGGCTGCCCGGTAGTAGTTATCGGTCAGGTTGCCGAACTCGTCCAGATTACGCTGTTCGCGGCCAAGCGCCTTGACCACGCGCACGCCAGTGATGTTCTCGTTATAAGTTCCAGTAATTTTCGAGTTCACGCGGCGAGTTTCACGATACTCACGCAAGATACGCGACTCAAACCAGATCGCAACCCGGATCAACACCGGCACCAGTACGAACACAATCAGGGCAAGCTGCCAGTTAATCAGCAGCATGAATACCAGCGAGGTCACGATATTCATGGTCGCCCAGACGATATCGAGCATGCCCCACGTCACCAGATCAGCAATGCGTTCTGTGTCTGAAGTGAGGCGAGACATGATCCAGCCCACCGGTGTCTTGCTGTAATACGAGAGCGACAGCTCTTGCAAATGATCAAACATGGCGCGGCGCATATCGTATTGCACGCGATGACCGAGTACGCCGCACAGGTAAATGAAGATACAGACGCCGATCACGAGAAAACCCAGCGCCACCAGGTAGGCCAGCGCTATCGGCCCTAAAGCTTCGATATTGCCCGGAATAATGGCGGTATCAATCACCTGCTTGGTCAGATAGGTGAAGAAAGCATCCAGCGCCGAGACGACACCCACCGCTACCAGAAAGCCAGCAACCCATTTCCAATGCGGCTTCAATTGTTTTAAGATGCGAATGAGGACACGCCCATTCATACTGGACGCAAATTCTTCTTCCTCAAAACCCATATACGATTCAGACACTACTTACTTCCTTTTCCAATTCATCCTCGATACGCGCCTGCACATCGTAGATTTGCCGATAGATACCCTGCTGCTCAACTAATTCTTCGTGGGTGCCGCGCTGCACAATGCGCCCTTTGTCCATCACCAGAATCAGATCGGCAATCATCACCGTCTGAATACGATGGGCGATCACGAATGTCGTTCGCGCCTCCATCAGGTTTTCCAGCGCAGCACGAATCTCCGCCTCAGTTTCAGTATCTACAGATGAGGTCGCGTCGTCTAACAGTAATATGCGCGGATTCTTCAAAATTGTGCGGGCAATCACCACACGCTGCTTCTGCCCGCCAGATAAGGTTACGCCGCGCTCGCCAACGACGGTGTTGTAGCCTTCCGGAAAGGATAAGATCACGTCATGAACAGCGGCGGCCTTCGCTGCGGCGATGACCTCCTCTTCGGTCACGCTGCGATCCACACCGTAGGCGATATTTTCACGAATGGAGCGAGAGAACAAAAACGGTTCCTGCTCAACAATGCCGATATTACGGCGGAGATATTCGCGGGTGTAATCCTTCAATTCCACGCCATCCAGCAAAATCTGGCCGCCGGTGTACTCATAGAAGCGTGGCAGCAGGCTGACCAGCGTGGTCTTGCCAGAGCCAGTTGAGCCTAACAGCGCCACGATCTGGCCAGGCTCCACCTTGAAGCTGATGTCATGCAATACTGGCACGTCGGCCTCGTATTCGAAGCTGACATTATCAAAGACCACTTCGCCCTTCAGCGGCGACTCTGGTCGGTGAATACCTTCGGTCAAAGGCTCCTGGCTTTCACGCACCAATGCAGCGATGCGGTCAAATGAGACGAGACCGGTTGAAGCATTCACAATGATACGGCCAAGCCCGCGCATCGGCTGAATAATCCAGACCACCATGCCGACATAAGCCAGATACTCGCCTAATGTAATCTGGCCGTTAATCGCCATAATCGCGCCGACGATATAGCCGACGAGCATCTGCACAGAGGCCAGCACATCGGTAATCGGCCAATAGATAGAGTGCATTCGTGTCAGTTTTGTGCCTTTGAAATAGCGATCATAGTTGGCAACTTCAAACTTATCGCTTTCGTAGGGTTGGCGGGCAAATGCCTTGACCACGCGCACGCCGGATAGATTCTCCTGAAGCACAGTAGACAACTTCGCGTCCGCTTCCTGATAGGCATCATAGGCTTTCGAGACGCGGCGGAAGAAGAACAGCGAAATAATGGCGATGGCTGGCACAATCAGCACGGTGATAACCGCCAGTTCCACATTGATCGTCAGCAGGACAACAAAGTTCACCGAAAACAGCAGTATCACACGGCCAAATTCGATAACCTGTTCAGCATAGAAGCGCTGGATCGCGCTGATGTCGCTGGTCACGCGCTGGATCAGATCGCCAGTTTGCGACTTATCGTGAAAGGTGAAGTTTAGCCGCTGCAAATGGTCGAACATGAAATTACGCAGTCGGCGTGTAACGCCTTCGGCAGTCTGCGCAGCGAGGCGCCCGCTGAGGAAGGTAAATACCCCCTCCACCAGCGCTAATACGACGAAAGAAAGCGCAATCAGCGCAATTGCGCCAATGATATTGCCGCCTGTCCCCAATACCTCATCTATAAAATAGGCCAGCAGCAAAAATGTTGCTGTTTTGGAAATTGCGCCAAAGGTCAGAAAAATCATTGCGCCTAGATATTTGAAGTGGAAACCCATCATCAACGTCCACAATCCGCTTGCGCGGTTGGCGACGATCTTTTCTCGCAATTCCAGATAATTGATTTCAGACAAGCCGATACTCCTGACACACAAAAGCGGCGTGAGACCATTAAGCGCCGCCATCTTTGATTATATACGTTCTACGCCATCGTCAAGGGGTCAAATTTCGCGCTTAACGAATTACAACGGTTCTGAAGGGTTCAAAAACCATCGCTATTTGAATCATTATGAACGATTGTACTGCAAGTAAACGAGAATACGGCTATAGTTGGTATTACGTTGAACAAGCGCACGGAGTGAAATGCCATGTTATTTCGCTGCTTAAAACTGCTCGTTGTCCTCATTATCACCTTCATTCCCTTTGCAACTATTACGGCACAGGGCAGCAGTGTGTTCAATGGTGCTATCACCGATGCCGAATATTATTATGTGATTGACCTCCCGACGATTGCTGAAGGCTCAAGCATCACGGTTGATGCCCAAGCAGTCAGCGGCGATCTTGATGCAGTGATTGTCCTCTATTATGAGAATGGCATTTATGCAGCTGAAAGTGACGACCGCGCACCCGGAAACCCGAATCCATTTTTGACTTATGAGAACGCCCCCGCCGGTAATTACCGCGTGTTGATCTCACGATACGGTTTGGAACAAGGGGATACCAGCGGCGATTTCGCCGCCACAGTAGATATTAAACAGGGCAGTGGCGCAATCCTCTCCACTGTAACCCCGGAAACGCTGATTGATTGGGAAGCAGCTGGCTACCCGAATAACACACCCGCTCCGATGGCGAAATGGACAATTCTGGCCTATTACGACGCCGACAACAATCTCGAATCCGGCATCATGTACGACATGGATGAATTTGAGCGCGGCGGTGGCAGTACCGAGTCTGTTCGCATCCTCACGCTGCTAGATCGTGCCGTAGACTTCGACACCTCGAATGGCAATTGGACGGATGCGCGGGTCTACGAAGTCGGCGCGGATAAGTCTAATGATGTCATCACCACCTACCCGCCAACGTTAGATTCTGACCCGCTGGCGTATCTCGGCGAAATTGACATGGGCGACGAAGTGAATCTGTTGAATTTCCTGGTGTGGGGCATGACCATGTACCCCGCCGAACGCTATGCCATTTCACTGAATAACCACGGCGGCGCATGGGCTGGCACGGCATGGGATGACTCGTCTTCTGTGCATAACAATCTGACGGTTCCAGAAATGGCCGCCGTTTTCAACCGCGCGCTTCAGGAAGTGGGGCGCAGCCGCTTTGACCTGCTGATCAATGACTCATGCCTGATGAGCAGCATGGAGAATTTCGCGGGCATTTCCTCCTATTTCGATTACGCTTTTAGCTCGCCAGAGATCATGAACAATCCCGGTTTCAACATGACCACGCTGGTAGAAACCTTGAATCAGCAGCCTGAGATCGAAATTCCGGTATTGGGCCAAATTGTTGCAGATCGTTACATGCAGGACATGAATACCAGCATGCCCGGCATGGCGACATACATGGGCGTGGGCATTACTAACCTGCGCGAATTTCCAAATCTGGTTAACGCACTCAACACCTTCACCGCAGTGATTGACACCAAGCCAGAGAGTTATACCGCGCTGCTTGGCCGGGTACGTGCTAACACCTATACCTACTCCACATGGGCAGGCAGCAACGACAGCGTTGACGTTGGTAATTTTATGGGGCGCATCGTCTCATCAACCGCAGACAGCGAGGTACGCGCAGCAGCCCAAAACGTGCTGGACTCCCTGAATTCGGCACTGGTGTACAGCACAGCGGGCGATTTACTGGCGCAGGAAACCAGCTTTTACAATATTTTCTTTCCGCAAGGGAGCGAGAATTTCAACCCGCGCTATTTGCAGCAGTCCCCGCTGGCTGGCTGGCGCGATATGCTGCGCGCGTATTTCAGCAGTTTGAACAGCGAAGATGGCTCTTTCGGGTTTGACGTGCTGAATACCGCGCCGCAGGTCAATATTGCCAACCTGTTCCCGTCTGTCACCAGCATTCAAGCGCCTGTCACAATTTCGATGGAAGTGGTTGGTAATAATATTTCGCATGGCGATTTCACAGTTGACCAGATTCAAGCTGACGGCTCGCTGGTACGCCTGACCCAACGCCGCATCGTCACGGAAAATGTGTTGAGCGATGGCCGTGTCGAATATATCAACTTCTGGCACCCGGGCGTAGATGATTTCGATTTCACATGGTCAACACAAATCCCGTTCGTCAGCGACGGAAGCAGCGAAAACCCGGAGATGGTGGTCAGCGCTGGCGAAGTTTCATCGCTATCGGGCATTTACCAGTATCCCGGAAATAATCAGACCATTGATGTTGACGTGATCTTTGACAACAGCGGCGCATTCAGCACCATGATCGCACGGCAGCGCGATACATCAGGCTTTGCCACCATTCGCCCGGAAGTAGGCGGCATCTTTCAGTCTTATCGCTCATCGGTCAGCACCAGCGGTGAATCGATTACAGAAATGGGCAATGCCTATGTTTGGCCGGAAGCCGGGCTTACATGGGTCAACCGCCCGGCTCCCACTGGCCGCTACAATCTCGGATTCCTCGTACAAGGCTTCGATGGCAGCATAGGCTTTAATTCGACGGCGGTTTCAGTTAACCACGACGGCCTTGACCTTTCGCTTCAGGGCTACGTAGACGACGAATGGGGCTTCATCCTACGCTATCCAGCAGATTGGTCAGGTATTATTTACTATCCGGATCAAGGCTGGGAAAGCGCCAATGATCCAACCGGCCAGCAGTACGCATATATATATCCGGTGTCGCCATCTTCAAGTGATCCGGTGGTGATCGCGCAGGAAGCCATGGCGCAGTACGACGTAGACGTTAACCTTGCCAGCTTGCAGCCGATTGCGGTAAGCGGGCGCGTCGGAGTGAGCTTCACTTATGAATGGGCGACGGGCAGCGCAATTTTCAACGGGCATGCTTTCGCCTACTATGAGCCGTCGCTGGAGCTGGGCTTTGTGATCGCCGCGGAAACAACTGACGGCAGCGACCCGACCCCTATATTCGAGATTCTACGCGATGGGATTACGTTCTTCGATCCGGTAGAGCTTAGCACACACGATGCCGGAAAATGGACCTATGACACCCATAACGACAATGCCAGCTTCCCGATTCTAGAAGACTGGGCGCCGGGTTATATGGCTGATGATTGGTCAATCTATTATGAAGATGGCATTCAAGGGCGCGGCACCTATATCGCCATCACCGAGCGCCCGGCCACCAGCACCAGCGACATCCTTGGCGATTTGATGGTGGAATATTTTGGCAATGACCCGACGATTCAGACAGAACGGCAGAACACCTACTACGGCGAAGAAAATACATGGGACTATGTCATCTTCCACGGGCAGGACGAAAATGGCGCACTGATAACCGGCGGCATTTACGCCACGATGAAGAATGGCAACGCCTACGTCGTCTGGTTCCAAGCGCCAGACAGCGCCATTTCGCAGTTAGCCAACGCCTTCTTTGTGTCGATTGACGGCTTCACGATTGAATAGAGCAATGATGCGTAATGAGTGGGGGGAGCCAGTAGTTCCCCCACTCATTACGCTGTGGATGACGCAAGCTGTCAAAAGCCCGCTGTTAAAGAGCAACCCCGCCTATAGATGTAATTTATTTCACCGTAGTCATCCTGTGATAAATTTAGGCGCAGCGCGTATAATGAGCGAGATTGAACCACGACAGGACACCTACTAGATGAATGTGATTGATCTGCGCAGCGATACCGTCACAGTGCCGACGCCAGCGATGCGCGAGGCGATGGCGAACGCAGCTGTTGGCGACGATGTCTACGGCGAAGACCCCACCGTGAATGAACTGGAAGCCACTGCCGCGGAGATGTTCGGCAAGGAAGCCGGGTTGTTTGTGGTTAGCGGGACGATGGGCAACCTGACCAGCGTGCTCACCCACTGCCAACGCGGCGATGAGTATATCCTCGGCAAACAGTCGCACATCTTCCGCTACGAAGCGGGCAGTTCGGCGGTTTACGGCGGCTTGCAGCCCAATACGCTGGAAGTGCAGCCAGATGGCACGATGGCTCTGGATCAAATTCGCGGGGCAATCCGCTGGGATAACCCGCACGAGCCAATCACCCGCTTGATTTGCCTTGAGAATACTCACGGCGGGGCCAGCGGCGCACCGGTTCCTCTGACCTATATCGAGCAGGTGGCTGCGATTGCCCGCGAAAATAAGCTCAAGCTGCATATTGACGGGGCGCGCATTTTTAACGCGGCGACGGCTTTGAATACCGATGTCAAAACCCTGACCGCCCCGGCAGACAGCGTTTCGGTATGCCTATCCAAAGGGTTGTGCGCGCCGGTCGGTTCGGTAATTGTCGGCTCAAAAGACTTCATCAAGGGGGCGCATCGCATCCGCAAGAGTCTGGGCGGGGGCATGCGGCAGGCAGGCATTCTAGCAGCGGCAGGATTAATTTCACTTCGGGAAATGTCCACCCGGCTGGCTGAAGATCATGATAACGCACGGCTGCTGGCAGAGGGAATGGCGGCACTCCCACATATGTCAGTCAATCTAGAGCGTGTGCGCACCAATATGTTCTTCTTCACATTAAAGCCAGATGCGCCGATCAGCGTTGACGAACTAACCCGGCGGCTGCATGAGGAATATAACATCATCATACGGCCGTACAATGCCGAACGCGGCGAATTTAGAGTAGTCACCCACTACTGGATCAAGCAGTCGCAGGTGTATAACGTGCTGGATGCTATGCGATCGCTGGTAGGCGGGGGCATGAAGCAAGTTGAGGGCGCGGCAGATTGAGCACGCCGCCCTATTCCCGGTCACCTTTTGACGATGATCCCGAGGATGAAGGGATTCAGCCGGATTACGGACGCAGGGATGACACGCCTGTCATCCGGCGCATCCGGCATAATCCCATCCCCGACTATGATGAGGAAGAGGTGGAGCCTACCCCACGGCCAGTTCGTGTGGCGCCACGCCCCGGAGTCACCGATCCTACCTTCGGGCTGCTGATTAGCTTCGCGTTGAATATCGGCCTTGCCGCGCTAGGGCCATCTTATGGCGATTTGCGCATGGTGATCACCTCGGCGCTGCTGGCAATCTTCGGCGTTGGCGCGTGGTTGCTAGGAGATACGGCGCGCATTCGAAAGGAAACGCCGGAAAATCTGGTATGGGGTATCGTCTTTGGCATCATTGTCGGCGCGCCGCTGCTGATTGTTGGTGGCAGCACCCTGCATACAACCGTCGAACTGGTCTTCAGAACGGGAAGCGACGATAGTCTGATTCAACTGCCCGTAGGCATGGTGCTGGCGCTGGTGGTATTTGTGCTGCCATTGGGCGAAACACTGTTCTTTCGCGGGCTGGTACAGACAGATCGCGCATGGTGGCTGGCGGGGGCGCTGGCTTCCGCGTGGGCTATTCTGCTGTTCATGCCAATGATTGAAATGCAGCGCTATCCGTTGGTGGCCTTCATGATTGCCACGGCGCTGATACTGGTAAATATGATGTACAGCTATGTATGCCGCCGCAACGGGCTGGCTTCCGCGTGGCTGTGCCAGATCACGGTCAATCTGTTGATTTTATTTATCCCCTATTTGAGCGGTTGATCAGGGCGCATATGTTTGAATGCGCTGTTCTGGCAGGCGGCGCGATAGGCGTTCACGGGCGGCAGCAGCATAGGCTACAACTTCGCGCTCGTTGATCGTCAGCAGTTGGCGGTCACGCATAACCACCCTACCATTCACTAACACCGTGCGCACGTCGGCCGTCTCCATGTTATAGACCAGATTGGCCGCAGCATTGTGAACCGGCTGATGATGCAGCCCGGAAAGATCGATCAGGGCAATATCTGCAAGATAACCCGGCTCCAGCGCGCCAATCTCATTTTCCATACCCAGCGCCTTTGCGCTGCCCCGCGTGGCAACATACAGCGTTTCTGAAAGCGACAGGGATTCAGCTTCGCGGGTGATCTCCTTTTGCGCCAGCGCCATGATACGCAGCACTTCCCAGAGATTCATCGTGTTATTACTCACCGCGCCATCGGTGCCGATACCCACCGGCACGCCAGCCGCGCGCAAATCCACCACCGGCGCAATATCCATCGCCAGCTTCATATACGTTTTCGGGCAGTGGGCCACCGACGCGCCGCACTTCGCCAGCAGGGTAATGTCTTCAGGGGTGGCGCCACAGGCATGGGCAACAATCGTCGGACGGTCAAGAATGCCGGTTGCCTCCAGTACCTGTATCGGGGTTTTGCCGTTTTTTGCGAGGCTGATGCGGGTTTGCTCATGATTTTCAGAGGCGTGGATATGGATGCCAGTATTCAAGCTGGTTGCCAGATCCGCGCACATCCGCAGGAAATCGTCGCTGCACGTGTAGGGCGCATGTGGCGCGATGATAGTATGAATACGCCCATCGGCGGCATTCTGCCAATCTTCGACAAATGCCGCTGAATGCTCCAGAAGATCAGTACCGCCGCTGCTGAACACCGCCCACCCAAGCAGGGCGCGGGTTCCCGCATCTTCTACCGCCTTTGCCGCCTGATGCATATGAAAATAATGGTCATTTACAGTGGTCACCCCGGCGCGCAGCATTTCCGCGATGCCTAGAGTCATCCCCCAATAAACATCTTCCTCAATCAGGTTATTTTCCAGCGGCCAGATATATTCATTGAACCATGCGGCCAGCGGCACATCTTCAGCCAGCCCGCGAAACAGCACCATCGGGGTGTGCGCGTGGGTATTGATCAGGCCGGGCATCGCCAGCAGCCCTTCAGCCTGAAGAGTCTCATCGAAGCGCCCCGGATCAGCCTGACCGTAAGGCAAAATGGCCTCTATATGCGCGCCATCAATCAGAATATCGCGGGCTGGCTGAATTTCAACTGTCGCTGCATCTGGCACAGACAACACATCACAGTTCTG
Source organism: Anaerolineae bacterium (assembly GCA_014879665.1). Classification (GTDB taxonomy): domain Bacteria; phylum Chloroflexota; class Anaerolineae; order Aggregatilineales; family Phototrophicaceae; genus Flexifilum. The sequence continues at coordinate 45,300 of JACSRP010000122.1, forward strand.
AATCAGGATTCGAGGCATGTTCTATCGGCTCCGGCAGGCAGCAGTTAAAAACCTCAAGGTATACGGTGGATAAATATATCGCTGTTTGGCTTAAAATCTTAATAAACGAAGTTGTTACGTGCTTTGCTTCATTGCTACGAGATGGATTTAACGCAATAATCATAGTTAAGATAATTCCCCTAAAATACGTATTTCAACCTCAGCTTACATCTCAAGGAACATGAATGGCAGCCAGTGAACAAGTGCCGCGCATTATTGGGCGGCGTTATCAAGTTATCCGCGAAATTGGCGCGGGCAATATGGGCGCGGTCTTTGAAGCAGTAGATCGGCTTAATGGGCAATATGTGGCGGTCAAGCAGATGCGGTTTTCGGCAGATCAGCTTGAGTATGGCTCGCACTCGAACGCCGACGACGATCTGAATGTCGCGCTGGCGCAGGAATTTCGCATTCTCGCCTCACTGCGGCATCCCAATATCATCAGCGTGCTAGATTACGGCTTCGACCTTGTAGACGGCGTGCACACACCCTATATCACGATGGAACTACTGCAAAATGCAGATTCATTTCTTGAGTATGGTATTGGGCTGAGGCATGATGAAAAAGTTGATCTTCTGGTCAAAATGCTTCAGGCGCTGATGTATTTGCACCGCCGGGGCATATTACACCGCGATTTGAAGCCTAAAAATGTTCTCGTTGACAAGAAGGTCGTAAAAGTGCTGGATTTTGGCCTTTCAATTCCGGGCGAACAGGCTAAAGAAGGGGAAGTTGCCGGAACACCAAGTTATATGGCGCCGGAATTATGGGTTGGTGGCCGCCCCAGCCGTGAATCCGATTTATTTGCTGTTGGGATCATGGCCTTTCGGCTGTTTGCGGGCGCAGCGCCATTTGAAACCGCCAACCTCAAACAGCTTTTTGTGGAAGTACGCAACAAAACACCAGACTTCAGCTTGATGGAAACCAACGACTCTATACGGCAGATCACGGCGAAACTACTGGCAAAAGACCCGGCAGAACGCTACTCTGACGCGCATGAAGTGGCTATACAACTGCTGAGCGCAATCGGCCATGCCACGCCATTAGAATCCACGGCCACCCGCGAGAGTTTCCTGCAGGCGGCGACCTTTGTCGGGCGCGAACATGAATTTGGTTTTCTGAGCAGTATGCTTCAACGCTCAGTGGAAGGGCAAGGCAACGGGCTGCTGATTGCAGGGGAAAGCGGCGTTGGCAAGTCGCGGTTGGTTGAGGAATTACGTACGCTGGCGCTGGTACAGGGCGCTCTGGTGCTGCGGGGTCAGGCGATTGACAATATCACCGCCCCATACACGCTGTGGCGCGGCGCGGCACGCTGGTTGGCACTGCTGGGTAATTTGAACGAGCAGCAGGCATCTATCCTTAAACCATTGGTACCAGACATTGAACGCCTGTTAAGGTATTCCGTAGCGGATGCGCCGGAAGTCTCTCCACAGGAGACACAATCACGCCTATTCCGATTGATAGAGCAGCTTTTCTACGCACAAACACAGCGACAACCGGTGGTCGTCATCCTTGAAGACCTCCAATGGGCAGACGGCGAAAGTATGTCACTGCTAGCGCATTTGAGCCGCGCGATTGCAAATATGCCCATAATGATTGTGGCAAGTTATCGTGATGACGAAATGCCGGAAGTGCCGCAATTACTGCCAGAAATGGAGGTGTTACGGCTGCACCGGCTGAATTCAAAGCAAACGGCTGAACTGACGCAGGCGATATTGGGGCCGCGCGGGGCTAACCCGGACTTGCTCGATTTGCTACAGCGCGAAACTGAGGGTAATACCTTCTTCCTCGTCGAAATGGTGCGGGCACTAGCCGAAGAAGCGGGGCAGCTTTCCGCAGTAGGCGATGCCCCGCTTCCCATCTCGGTGCTGACCGGCGGCGTTCAGGGTATTGTACAGCGCCGACTGAACCGCATTCCCGAAACAGCGCGCCCCCTGCTGCAATGGGCAGCAGTCGGTGGCAGGCAGCTAGATATGGCAGTACTCCGCCATATCTTCGCCGCAAAAGCGCCGCAAATTGACCGCTGGCTGAACGAATGCGCTGACGCCGCCGTATTAGAAGTTGAGGATGGGCAATGGCGGTTTGCCCATAACAAGCTGCGCGATGGCGCGCTGGACGAGTTGGATAGCGATACTTTTAGGCGCCTTAGCCATGAAACTGCAATCGCCGTTGAAATCGTATATGAAGTTTCCACCCGGCAAAACGCCGAACTTCTAGCTTATTACTGGGGCAGCGCCGGCAATCTTGAAAAGGAAGAGCAATATTCAGCCCTTGCTGGAGAGCAGGCGCTTAAGAACGGTGCTTATCGCGCGGCAGCCGCATATTTGAAGCGCACGTTGGATTTACACTCGCAAATTGAAACTTCGAGGCGTAAAACCGCGCAAGTTCTTCAGCAGCTTGGCGATGCCTATCGCGGCATGAATGATGCTGAAATGGCACAGGATTATTACCGGCAAAGCCTCGATATTTGTCGGGAGATTGATTACCGCTGGGGGCTTGCCGCCTGCTTAAACAAGCTGGGCGAAATATCCGTTGAGCGCGGCTTAAACGCCGCTGCTGCGCAGCAGTTGAACGAGGCGCTGCGTATCGCAACGGAAGCGCGCGCGCAACCTGTCGCCCTGCGTTCGCTGGTCGCCATCGCGGGGCTGAACGTGGGAACCGGGCAACCTGCGCTGGCGGTACAATATGCCACAGTTGCGCTTAATCATCTTTCAAGCGATGGGCAAACGCATTATCTGGCAGAACGATTGATTAACAGCCTGCAAGACAGCCTACCACCTGATGTGATGAAAGCGGCTGTAGAACGCGGCAATACGCTTGAATTCAAGGAATTGGTGAATCAGATCATCCCGGCATAGCCATGACTACGGTAACACTGACCCATGTTTCAAAGCAGCTTGGAGGAACCGGCTCAAATGCGCAGCCGATTCAGGCGGTTGACAACCTCTCACTGAAGATCAGTTCCGGTGAAGTCGTCGCCCTCGTTGGCCCGTCAGGCTGCGGCAAATCCACCTTACTGCGGCTGATTGCCGGGTTGATTGAGCCAGACAACGGGCAGATTTTATATGATAACGTGCCGCTTACCGATATTCCGCTGAACGAGCGCGGTATAGGCATGGTATTTCAAGAAGGCGCGCTAGTGCCCCACTGGGAAGCCGAACAATCTATCGGTTTCTTTTATCGCCTGCGCCATCGGGAACAGGAAGTACCGCCGCGCGTAGAAGAAATTTCAAAAATCACTGGTTTCGGGTTAGAAAAACTGTTAAGCCGCAAGCCGGGCCAGCTTTCTGGCGGCGAGAAACAGCGCATTGCTATCGCGCGGGCGCTAACCCGTGACCCGCGTATCTTCCTCTTTGACGAGCCGTTTTCAAGTCTGGATGCAAAGTTACGCGGGCAAGCGCGGGTAGAACTTAAGCGCCTGCTCAATGCCTTTCCGGTGACATCAGTTTATGTTACTCACGATCAGATTGAAGCCGTAGCTTTAGGAAAGCGGGTCGCGGTCATGCGCGCGGGAAAAATCGAGCAAATCGGGAACTACCAGACGCTGTATCACAACCCGATCAATCTGTTCGTCGCCACCTTCATCGGCACGCCAGCGATTAATCTCTTTGAAGGCCGCGCCATTGATGGCCACTGGCAAGGCGCCCATTTCGGCGGCTTCCCCATGCGCAGCGATCTCGAAAATCAGAAAAAAGTGATACTAGGAATACGCCCTGAGTTCGTCAGGCTGGTCACTGAAGATAGCGTTGGCGCGGCGGCGGCGCTGGTGAGCAAAGTCACGTCTTATTATGCCGAGCGCTTTCAGCTTATTGAAGTGAGTGCAAATAAAGAGCGATGGCTGCTAAAAGCAGAATCTGATACTCAAGTTACCGCTGGCGAGACGGTATGGTGCGCCTTTGATCCTGAAGGCATCTTCTATTTTGATCCCTTCACCGAACAACGGATCGGGTAAAGCCTGTTTATTTGACGGAAGGAAGCAAAGGGCGGTTTGTAAGCCGCCCTTTGCCCTACACTCAATTAGAATCACCCAGATTCGGCGGGAACAATCTCATTGCGGGGATAGACGGAATCTGTATGACATACAACCAGTCCCGCTTGAACTTCTCCAGATTTCGACCACTGATCGCTTCGGCTATGGCAAAGAAATCATCGGTGGTGGCATTGCCGTAGGTATACTGCCCGGCATAGGTTCGCAGTATTTCGAAGAACGCATCATCGCCAACTACCAACCGCAGCGCGTGCAGCGTAAGCCCACCCCGATAATAAACCGCAGCGTTGAACAGGTTATCAGGGTCGGGAGAGCCAGTTAAGCCCATAGACATCAGTTCCGCCCGGATTTGCGCGTTTGTGAGGCCAAATTCCTGCCATCCGTCACCACTCATAAAACCATAAGCTTCCGCAATTGCGGCATCGCGCGCATCGGGGCCTTCGGTATGTTCCAGCCACAACCATTCGGCATAGCTGGCAAAACCCTCGTTCAACCAGATATCTGACCAATCTTCCAGCGAAATACTGTTACCGAACCACTGGTGCGCCAACTCATGAGCCACAACGTCATCGGCATCGCCCATCAAAATGCTGCTGCCAAACAACGATATAGTCTGGGTTTCCAGCGCAAAGCCCAGCGGTTGATCCACCACCACCGCGCCATAGGCATCAAATGGGTATGGCCCGAAAATGTTGGAGAAATAATCTACCATTTCGCCCTGCCGCCCAAATACACGGTCATTGAAGCGGCTGTAGCGTTCCGGTAGATAATTTCGCAGCGGAACGCCCTCTGCCGATTCACTCTCAAATTCGACATAGCGATCAATATTCACGGTCGCCAGATAAGTTGCCATCGGCTGGCGCATCTCCCAGCGGAATGTGGTCTGGCCGTCCTGAGTAGTGGTCTCTTCCAACACGCCGTTGGCCGCCACGACGAAACCTTCGGGTACGGTAATTTCCAGCGTAAAGGTCGCCTTATCAGACGGATGATCGTTCGCCGGAAACCACGTTTGCGCGCCGTCTGGCTCGCTAACCACATATACCAACCCATCCGCAAAATTCCAGCCGAGTCTAGCCCCTAAGCTAGGATCCTGCGTTGGCGTAGGCATGCCGTGATACTGGATTACCACTTCGAAGCTGTCGCCTGCTGAAAGCGGCTGAGGCAGCAGAATCATCAATTCGGAGCCAGAGCGCGAAAATTCTGCCGATTCGCCATTCACCGTCAGGTTGTCAATGTTGAGGCTTACAAGGTCTAGATTGAACTGTTCCAGATCGGCAGTTGCCACCGCGGTGATGATCGCTTCAGCAGTGATAGCGTTTTCATCCATCGGGGTTTGCAAGCGAATAGTGTAATGCTGCACATCAAAGCCGCTGCTGCCCAGTTCCGGGTACAGCGAATCGCCTGCGCTTGAAAGATCAAGCTGGCCGTCTTGCGCAGCGGCGGAAAAGGCCGCTAAGAGACAGGCGGTTATAAGTAGAGAGAAAATCCGTTGGAGATTCATGAAATTTCCTTGACAGCTTTTAGCAGAGTATATACACCAGATCTGGAAGCTATCATGCCAGAAAATGTGGGCGAAACCATTGTCTCATACAACTCTCATGTGTGTTTGCAGAGATTTTGTGCGTGATTAGCCATTTGCCAAATTCCGCAATCTAAACCAGACTGTAATTCAATTTAGCCAACTTCAAGGTGGAGATGTAGTCCATGCAAGTCTTCAAAATTATCGCTGTGCTATTCTCACTGCTATGCATCGCCGGGCAGATTAGCGCGCAGACAGCCGAGATTATCGCCCCCAACGTGTTCTTGCAGGGCATGGTGCTGACCACCGGCGTGCGCTATACCGCAACCTTCATTAAACCTGAAGAAGCTTTACCACTGCGGAATATCAGTGTAGAAATCACATTGCCCCCGGGCGCACAATTCAGCCAGATGCTGGTGCCACAGCAGGTCGAATTTGATGTAGTGCGCGTCAGCCGTGAGGGCGCAATCACCATGATCTGGCAAACTTCACGCGTTCCCGGCGAAAACACACTCGATTCCTATTCCTTCACGCTGGCGCAGCCTTTGACCGAAGAGACTGAATTTTATATTCAATGGCAGGATGAAAACGGCACACAGTATTTTGAGAATTTCTTTGAGCTTCCACCATTAGCCATCGCCACGCAGAATACCGGCATCGCCACGCTTTCACAGCAGGGGTTTGTTCCCGCAGGTGAAACCGGAGTACAGGTTTCCATCCCTCAGCAAGCGGAGCCAGTCACTTTAACTGTGAACATACTGCCAGCAGGTGTTAATCCGCCGCCGGAATACGGCGATCTGTGGTGGTGTTCGCTGGTCGAAATCACAGGCTTGCCAGAAGGCGTGAGCGCCAGCGTAATTGTTCCCCTGCGCCGCCCAGTTGCGCCATTTACGCCATTAAGTATGTTCCAGCAAAATGATGACGGCAGTTGGTCGCCACTAGAAGGCGAGGCGTTTGTCACCGCAGACGGGCAGTATGTGGTTTATGAACATCCGGGTGGCGTGGTGGCGACGGGCGGATTGCCGGAAATTCAGCCGGAAATCATCGCCGCCACAAATATTCAGGTGATCACCGATGCAGGGTTAGCCGCGCCAGCGAATGCAGCCCCCGATCTCACTAACATCACCGACGGGACCAGCAACACAGTTTTGCTGAATGAAATTCCAGTTTTGCCGCCACCTGAAAATATCACAGATGGGACAAGTAACACTGTCATGCTCGGCGAGCTGCCCCTGACTGCCACGCCGATCCCCCTGACTGCCACGCCGGTAATCAATACGATAAACGACGGCAGCAGTAATACCGTCTTGCTTGGCGAGCCGTCGCTGACCGCCACGCCCATCCTTCCGACTGCCACGCCGATAATC
>JACSRP010000018.1 GCA_014879665.1 Anaerolineae bacterium
GCCGCACGCGCGATCAATTCCAAAGCCGGGGCGCGGGGCAAAGTGAGCGAAGTGCTGGTGTGCGGGTATTAGGGCGGGGCAGAGAGGGCGCAGCGTGCTGCGCCCCTACGGATACGGGATGGGGATTACAACGCCGATTGCAGCCGATCATCTAAGAAGGTGAGCGCCTGATGGCGGATGTGATCGGGCACGCCGTAAGCTGCTTCAGCGATGCTGCCGGTAATGGCGGCGATGGTATCGCTGTCGCCACCGAGCGAGACGGCGTTACGGATGGCGTCTTCAAAGCCGGTGCTTTCGAGAAAGGCGATGATCGCCTCTGGCACAGAACCTTGACAACTCATATCGAAACAATAAGTCGGGCGGATGTCGTCAAGCGCGCGATCTAAATCATAGCCGAACCATTCGGTTAGATCACGCTTAAGATAGCCTTTGTAGGCGTCTATATCACCACGGGCGGCGCCGTGACGCATGAAGAAAATGGCGAGCGCAACCGCCTGAGCGCCTTTGATTCCTTCCGGGTGATTATGGGTGACTTCGGCAGAACGCCGGGCGCAGTCACGCACATCATCGAACCCCTCACGGATAAACTGTTGAAGTGGAACCGCCCAGCCGCACGGAGAGACTCTCATCGCTGAACCATTGCCCCAACTGTTGTAAGGGTTACGGTCGTCTGAGAAGAGCCAATGTTGGAAATGCCTGCCGTAGCCGGCCTCAGGGTAGAGGCGTCCCCACTTTTTCAGCTCATCCACAAAATCATCGGGACTACCGCCTTTTTTGAGCGCTTCGGAGACGGCGATGGTCATGACGGTATCATCGGTGAAGAAGCAGTCCCCATTAAAGAACGAGAAATCTTTGGTTTTTATGTTACGCCATTCATAGACGGAGCCGACGATATCACCGATCACTGCACCGATCATTTACGGTTTCCCCGCTTTTTAACATCTTCGCGCAGGGTTTCAAAATGCTCATCTGAGATCGTGGCTTTTTCACGGAACTCGGAAACGGCGTTGTTCATGGCGGCGTATTTGAGTTTTACGCCTTCGCTATCGGCAAGGTAGTCTACCGCGCGATCTGGCTGGATACCGAAGCGATTGGCGGTACTCACGGCGTCAATATTTGCGCCGAGGAAGATAAATTCCCAACCGTATTTCGTCTTTTGGCGATCAATTTGCGATTTGATCATGTCGGAAGAATAGGATCGGCTGGCGTTTTCCTGACCATCGGTGATGATGATGAAGATCACTTTTTCAGCGCGGTATTCTTCGGCGGTGTGCTTCTGGGCGTTACCGATTTTCTGAATGGTCATGCCGATAGCATCGAGAAGCGCGGTTCCGCCGCCGACATAATATTCTTTCGTGGTGATTGGGCGAACCGCACGAATATCAATGCGGTCATGAAGCAGCTCATAGTTATTGTCAAACAGCGCCGTAGTGATATGGCACTCCCCTTCAACGGCCTGCTGCTTTTCAAGCATGGCGTTGTAGCCGCCAATGGTATCGGCAACGAGACCGCCCATTGAGCCGCTTTTGTCGAGAATAAAGACCAGCTCAGTCAAGTTTTTCTTCATGGTAACGACTCCTCAAATTCACTATGTATTTAGGATAGCGATTTTGATGGGGCAGAAGGTCGCTTGAAAAGCGACAACGTTTTTTAGGGGGATGGGGTGAGCGCAGCAAGACGGGCGGAAGGTATTTAAGCGCCGAGCAGCGGTTGATTGTATTCAAACAGGATTTCGTTAATTACAAAGATGTCATAGTTCTTGCTGGTGATGAAATATTCGATGATGATATCGAATTTCCGGCTGTGTGAGAGGGCATAGCCCGCCCGCCGAAGCAGATCGTTGGTTTCGCTAAGGGTTAATTCTAAGGAAATGGCGAGCGCAAGCACGGTATTTTTGCTAGGGGTGTAGCTTTTATCGGACCGGATTTTTGAAAATAACCTGCGGTCAATGTTGGCGCGTTTATAGACCTCTGTATCGGTTTTTCCTTTCGCGTCAATCAAATGCAGCAGCATGGTTGAGAATGATTTATCAAGATTGCCGATGAGGTCATCAATGCTGACGGCCGGAGATTCATCGGCGTCTGCCGGTATTTGAGATTTCAAGGCGTGGGGGCGCCGAATCTCGATTTTGTCGAGAGCCTCACGCTCGGAATTAATCAGGTCACGCTTTAGAAATTGATGTTCCCGCACATAATGTTCATCTATATAGCTGGAGACTTGCCCGAACAGGCGCTCGCTGACGATGAACGCAACCTTGTCAAATACGGCGAGGTATATCTGCATTTCGTGATCGGCAAGGAAGGCTTGGATGACGGAAGACGCGACTCGCAGCGCGCCATCTTTGGGGTAGCCATAAATGCCGCTGGAAATAAGTGGGAAGGCGATGCTTTCGCAGTTGTATTCGACGGCAAGCTGAAGCGCGTTAAGATAGGCGGCGCGCAGCAGCGCTTCGCCCTGCTCTGCATTCTGAAGGCGATAGATGGGGCCTACCGCATGGATGATGAATTTTGCCGGCAGATTGAAACCGGGGGTAATAGCTGCTTCGCCGGTTTTAATGGGGGCAATCGCGTCACAGGCGTCCTGAAGCTGGCGCGCCCCGGCGGCTTTGAAGATTGCGCCGCAAACGCCGCCGCCCATCTGCAAGTCGGTGTTGGCGGCATTGACGACGGCATCTACTTTCATCTTTGTGATGTCCTGACGGACGATAGTAAAGGGCATTCACCTACCTCTGCTTGCTATTCAGGATAAGCATACCGCAAGGTAAGGTGATTTGAGCATATTAATCGGCGCGTGGGCGGGCGGGAAAGGGGGTCTCCCCTACGACGACATGCGACCGGATTGCGTTAAGCAGATCGGGGAAATCGGTCAGGTTCTGGCGACATTCAAGCGCCTTGTCGCCGCGCTGATCCCAGACC
>JACSRP010000046.1 GCA_014879665.1 Anaerolineae bacterium
ATCAATTTCGGTATCGGTAAGTTGTGCCCGATCTTGAAGTATGCTGGCGCGTTCTTCAATGCTTCGTTTATAGAATCCGGGCAGGCGTGATGTATGTTCTGACATAGCTCAAATCTAGCCTGTAGAGTCTTTCAAAACCTCTCAAGTCCGTGAAAAAAACGCAAATCTGCGGGGTATTTGGGTTTGATAACAGGAATTGAGAGCGATTGAGAGTTTGGATTAGAATATCTGCGGAGGAATATTGTATGTTTCGAAAATCGTGGGTGATTTTAGTGTTTTTGATCCTGATTGGCTGTCTTGCAGTAGGTACAGCAGGGCAGAATGCCGCCCCGATCGATTCAACGGTTGTTGAATCTGTCGGCACGTGGATGGACACACTTCCTGAGTGGGATGGCACCTACCGGCGCATTCGGGTGCCCATCTTAATGTATCACTACGTCAGTGAACCCCCTGAAGCTTCCGACGATACCCGTATAACACTGAGCGTAACTCCCGATATGTTTCGCGCGCATATGCAGTATCTATTCGATGGGGGTTATAACCCCATCTCCCTCTATCAACTCATTGATGCGCTGCGAACAGGTGCCGCGCTTCCCGTGAAACCGGTTGTTTTGACCTTTGACGATGGATATACAGATCACTTTAGTACAGTCTATCCTGTGCTGCATCAGTTTGGTTTCACTGGAACCATTTTCGTAATCACCGGTGCTCCCGATAATTCAGCGCCCGGCTATCTGTCCTGGCCGCAGATTGCAGAGATGGCTGAAAGCAGCATAAGTATGGAAAACCACACCCGCGATCATATTGATCTACGAAATCAAGACTATGACACGCTGGTTTATCAGTTGTTAGGGGCGCAGGAAAGCTTGCTGGCTTATACCGGGCGTACGCCGCATTTTGTAGCTTACCCGATGGGCTTTTACGACGAGGGTACGCTTGAAATTTTGCGCACGATGCCGGTGTGGGGGGCACTTACTACTCAGTTTGGCGCGCTGCATACCACCGATAGGGCGCTGGAAATGTCCCGCGTTCGCATCAGCAATGAGACGAACGTTGCTGCGCTTGCCGCGTTATTACAAACCGATTCTTAGACAATAAAAACAGGGCGTTAATTGCGCCCTGTTCTGAGTGATTGTATCAGTTCCCTCTAGTCCGGAAGAATTCTGGTTTTGAGAAAATAATCCAACCAGACCACGAACAGCAGGCCTAAAGGCAGTGCCGTCCACAGGAAATATTGATAACCATATTTTGCAATCGAAATTGGAATTCCTGCATTGGGGCCAAGCCACGGCAGAATGACCGTAACCATGATCGTTGCAATGAGAGCGCCAGCAGCAAGCCCGACTACCCACACAATGATGCGACGTATTGTTAGCGCCGACATTTGTACTCCAATCAAAAGTATTGCGTTTCACAATTCGTGGAGATTGTACCTGATTTTCAGCGGAATTTGCAAATTGAAAAGTTGATATTTGGAACTCTCGCCCATGTGCCGCATATCATAAATTGATGCGCCGATCTCATGTGAACGCCTTCACAAGTACGGATTGTATATTTTATATTCGGCGCTAAAATTTAGTAAATCTTGAACATATCGAACGATAGGGTTCGGTGTTATATCTTTGACAAGTAAGGTCTTTGTGGCCTTGCCCCCGATTTTGAATAAGAAGGGAAATGCCCTGTGGTTGATTTATTCGATAAGGTGAATAGCTATGATCGCGCGAAGGTTGCGATTGAGGCTGGTGTTTACCCGTACTTTCGCGCATTAAGCGATACTGAGGGCGCTATTGCCAACTTTGAAGGCAAAGAAGTCGTGATGATCGGGTCGAATAATTATCTCGGCCTGACCACCGATCCGCGCGTTCGCCAGGCGGCTGTTGATGCGGTCAACCGTTACGGCACTAGTGTAACCGGTTCGCGCTTCCTGAATGGCACACTTGAGCTTCACCTTGAACTGGATAGGCGGCTGGCGAAGTTTATCGGCAAAGAAGCGGCGCTGGTATTTTCCACAGGCTATCAAACCAATGTTGGCACTATCTCTGCGCTGGTGGGGAAGGGTGATTACGTCATCATTGATAAAGATGATCACGCTAGCATTGTGGATGGCTGTATCATGTCGCGCGGTGAGATGAAACGCTTCCGCCACAGCGATATTTCCAGCCTTGATAAATTGCTGTCCGAACTGCCGGAATCCGGAGGTAAGCTGGTCGTTGTGGATGGCGTTTATAGTATGGGTGGGGATATTGCGCCGCTGCCCGAAATCGTAGAAATCTGCCGCCGTCATAACGTCCGCATCATGGTTGATGATGCGCATGGCATCGGTGTAACTGGTGGTGGGCGTGGTACTGCTCATCATTTCGGGCTGACCGACCAGGTTGACCTGATTATGGGTACCTTCAGCAAGAGCTTCGCCTCAATCGGCGGCTTTATTGCCGGAGATCACGATACTATTCACTACATCCAGCATCATGCGCGTTCGCTCATTTTTTCAGCAGCACTCCCTGCGCCTCAGGCTGCGGCTGCCCTTGCCGCGCTGGATATTATGGAAAATGAGCCGGAGATTGTGCAGCGTGTATGGGATAACGCTGAATATATGCGCGCCGGTCTAAAACGGCTGGGCTACAACGTTGGCAACAGCAACACGCCGATCATTCCCGTGATCATTGGGGATGATTTCCGCACCGTAATGGCATGGCACGCGCTAATCAGTGAGGGTGTTTACACTAATCCCGTTGTGCCTCCCGGTGTGCCAACCGGTCAAGGCTTACTGCGCACCAGCTATATGGCGACGCATACCACCGAACATCTGGATCGTGCGCTGCGTGCATTTGAAGTTGTTGGCGAACGACTGGATATTGTTCACCAGTCACACACCTTTGAGGCAGTTGGCGACTAGCCGTTACGCAGATAGCGAACATTGCCATCTTCATTACACGTATGAAAAAGGACGAACATATTTGGTTCGTCCTTTTTGTTGCAACGTTGAATAGGAAATACTAACGCCTCTACATTTTCACGAAGTAGAGGCGTTAATGTAAAGTTCTAAATCTGTTCTGCCTTTGTTGATTCTGCTTTCTTTTTGTTGCCACCCAGCAGCCCGTTGATCTTGCGGTTCAGCGGTTCTAATAAGCTGAAAGCGACAGGCACAACCAGCAGGGTCAGCACTGTCGAACTGAATAATCCGCCAATGACCACTGTACCTAGCTCGGAGGCAATAATCGCGCCGTGCGAAAGGCCAATTGCCAGTGGAATGAGCGCCATGATCGTGGCGATTGCGGTCATCATGATTGGGCGTAAGCGGCGCTGTCCCGCTTCCATTAGCGAATCGTGTACGTTCATATGACGTTCACGAATGTTACTTTGTACGCGATCAATCAGTACCACAGCGTTGGTCACCACAATGCCGATGAGCATCAACATACCGATCAGTGCAGAGATGCCCAGCACGCGGTTGGTCAGGGCGAGGGCGATAGCCGCACCCACCGGAGCCACGATTACGCTGAGGATGATGTCCAGCCAATGTACGAAAGAACCGAACGTGACGATCAGTAGTACGATGACGATGGCTACCGCGATCCCCATTGCTACAAATAGATTGGCGAAGCCTTCTGTCTGAAGCTGCGACTCAAAACCTTCGCTTACAGTAATCCCCGCGGGTATATTGGTCATTGCTGCGACTGCGGCTTTTGCGGCGGCGGTGACGCCTAACGTATCCTGCGTTTCTAGTTCGCCAGTAAAACGCACAGAAGGCTGACCATCAATGCGAATATAAGTCCTCGGCGCATCGTCCCCACCGCCAGACATTGCGGCAAGGCTGCTGGTTACGTTAGCGAGGCCGTTTACTTGTTCTAGGGTTTGGATCACGCTCGCGTCAATGGCTTCAAGTTCGTGCTGGGGGCCGGTCAGTTGAAGCGCAAATCCGCCGAAGCCCTGTTCTGAAAGCGAGGCTGCGGAAACAGTTACGTTTCCATCACCAAATACATCTTCAGAGATGCCGCGTACCTGTCCAGCCAGTTCGTCAAGCATGCCAGCATCTTCAACTGCAAGGGTGATTGATGCTGCATTTTCAGTAACCCCGGTGTCGCCTAGAATTAACGCTTCCATGCTGGCGCCGCTGCCGCCAACTGTCGTTTGAATACTCGAAATCAGCCCTTCTGGAAGATCGCTGTGTAACCGTTCCTCAAATTCGGCAACCAGTTCATTGGTTTCCAGAATCTTTGTACCCAGCGGTAGGTTCACAGTGACGCCGATTTGCGGCTCGCCAAATGAAGGTAGGAACGCCTGCGGGCGGCTGGCAAACAGCGCCCCGCCAATGATAAGAGACAGGAATGCAATGCCAAGGACGGCAGCGCGATGCGCGGGCTTCGCCAGTGACCAGCCGAGAATTGGCAAGTAGAAGCGTTCCAGCACTCCGGTTTCATGCTCATCCTGCATTTCGCTGATGCTTAACAGCATATAAGCCAGTACCGGCACGACCGTGATCGCAATCACAAAGGAAGAAAGCAGCGCATAGGTCACGGCGAGGCCGAATGGTAGGAAGAACTCACCAATGATGCCACCGGTTAATCCAAGTGGCAGGAACACCACTACCGTGATCACCGTCGCGGCGAAAATGGCTACCGAAACATCGCGAACGCCCTCAAGAATAGCGGTTTTCTTATCACCGCCTTCCTGTAAGTGCCGGAATATATTTTCGAGCACCACGATAGAGTCATCTACCACACGCCCGATTGCGACGGTGAGGCCAGACAGCGTCATGATATTCAGCGTCAGGCTTTGAGGGAAAAGGCGCAGTAAGAACGTGAAAATCCCTGAGCCTTCAGCGACCGGCTCAAGCGCCCCATGAACTATCGGTGGCAGCCAGTGCATCAAGGCCATTGCCATCAACACCGATAGCGGAATGCTGACCGCCGTCACCAGCGTACTGCGCCACGCCGGGCGCGGAAGTGAACCCGGCCACAGCATCACCAGTGCCCCGCCCAGAATACCGAGTATCAGGATGCCTCGTACCAGCACATCAGTTTGATCCCATGCTAGGCCAAAGTCCCCGCCTGTCGCGCCGGCGTTCAAAGCGACTGCGCCAACCAGCAGCAGCATAAACAGACCAATTAGGATTGCGCCGGCGATACGACGCGGAGTGCTTGCCCATTTGCCACTGCTCAAGAAGATCAGGATGATAACCACCGCAAAAACGGCACCCAGACCACCTTCGCGGGCGACGCCGCTGATCGACTCCTCGATGAAGCTTGCCTGTTCAAAGGCCACGTTCACTTCAATATCTGGGTTCGTAGCAGTGATGCTGCGTATCAGCTCGTCAGCAGTATGGAAGGCCTCAACCGTATTGGCATCGGCGCTCTTAAAGATGGTTAGCAGCAGGCTTGATTGACCATTTGCACGGGTAATGGCCTCGGTAGGTGAGAAGACTTCGCCACCTGAGGCGGCACGTTCTTGCACCGATTCAGGCAGGGCTGCCAGTACATCCTGTGTAAGCAGTTGAAGGGCTTCGGCGCGCAAGCCGTCGAACAGCGCCGGATCGCGCTGGTTCATATAGGCAGCGGCATCTACCGGGAGATTGCCAAACAGATTCGGGGCAAAGGCTGCGCCCTGCGCGCTGTCAAAAAGACTATTCAGGAAGTTTTGTGGGTCTGCTAAGAAACGGAAGAAGTCATCCGCCGTGTTCAACTCGATACCCATGAAATCACCGATCATCCCCCAATCGCTGTTTAAAGCGGGGGCGTTCGGGTCTGCGGGGGGCGCGTCAGTCGTATACAGCCCCGCTAGCTGCGCGGCAGCAGACGGCGCTTCACCAGAAGCAATTGCAGCGATGGATGCCTGCGTATCCTCAGGTAAATCTGCCAGTATTTCCTCAGGGATAGCGGCAAGCGCGGTTGGTGAGAACTTCAGCAGCACAGCTGGATCGAGTGATTGGTAAAAATCTGGTTCTTGCAGCGAGAAATAGCGGAGCGTTGCCGGTGTAAGGCCGTCGAATAACCGTACTTCATAACCGGCAAACTGTTCGGGTACGCTGGCATCAATAGCATTCAATACGCTGCTTGCCGAGCCATCGCCCAGCGTCAGAATATCCTGTGCAGTTTCCAGCGGTTGTTCGGAAAATTGTGGCTGGCTGGCAAGTGTGTCCCACACGGCATCTAGCGGCGGCGCAATTTCTGGCAGCGTGAGGACAGCATCATTGAAAGCTTCAAAAACGTCCGGCGTTAAACTCGGCAGGAACGTGGGATCGTGTTCAGCAAGGAATGCGATCACCTCATCGCTCAACCCGCCAATCAATGCTGTCGGATCAATCGGAATAGCGGGCAGTTCTATTCCTTCGGGAAGCTGTTCAGGGTTGTCTAGCAGCATCATGAAGCCCAGAAGCTGCGCAGCATTCAATTCTGCGCCGCCCATCTGTGCGGCCATTTCTTCAGGGAGTTGAATGTTAATCAGGTCGTCGGCGGTATTCATTTCGACGCCGATGAACCCGCCAAGGAGCGTGAACGGTAAAGGCAGCGCTGGGCCTTCTGGAAGTTCTGTAGTCGAAGTCTCCACCGCTTCTGGCACCGCTGTCGCTTCAGCCGTCAGTGTGTCTGTCGGGGCTTCTGTGGCGGTTGTTTCTGCGCCTGCGATGCTGGAAATGCTGAACGTTCCCAGAGGAAGATCATCAAAGCTAAAGGTGATCATCTGCGGCGGTGAAATACGCCATGCCGCAGGGAGATCCACGGGAGGCAGGGGCGATTCTTGACCGGTAATGGATGCGGCAAGCGATCTTGCCGCGAGCGCATCGCGCGTGAATCCATCTAGGCCGGCTACAAAATCTTCCGGAAGTACCGCGAATACCTCTGGTGCCATCGCCGCCAGTTGTTCCGCGTTGAAGTGTTCCACCATCGTCGGATCAATAGCCAGCATCTGTGTGATGTCATCAGGCGTCAGATCGTCAGTTTGTCCCAGCGCCCCTACAATCGCGCCAGTTTCAAGGAACTGGTTCAGTGTTAAGCCTACCGAACGGGTCAGTGTGCGCATTTCCAGAAGATCTGATGCGTCGCTGAAATGATCTGTTCTCCAGCTTTCAGGAAGTGCTGGCGGTGTTGTCGGAACTTCTACATCAGTGTGCAGTGCTTCGGCAGCTTCTTCGTTTAGTGCCCCCGTAAAGCCGATACGCGCCGATGCTGCTGCCCATGCTTCAGACGAAAGCTGGGTCAGCAGGGACGATGAATTTTCGGATTCTATGGGCGTGGCAGTGATCGCGCCTTCTTCACCGGGAATAATCTGCCCGCCGCTGATTTGCACATTCGCTACCTGCGGCAAATTTTCTAGTGCCGGCGCAATTTCCTGTTCAACCAGATGTTGCAGCGCGTTGCCTACGCTGTTGTCCCGCTGGGTGCTGGCAAGATAGCCTAGCACCTGAGTGGCCGTTTCTTCAGAAAGCGCCGACCACACTTCGGGGGCGATCTGAAACAAGAAATTTGGGTCTTGGTCGGCAATATAGATCAATACATCAGCTGGTAGTTCGCCAATCAGTTGATGCGCGAATTCCTGTGAGTTTGTGCCCTCAGGCGCGCCAATACGGCGTTGGGGCAGCCACACGCCGTCAAGCGCATCCACAATGTCGCTGCGGATGCGGCCTTGATTCAGGCCAAAATCATTGCGAACTGTGATCACTGAGCCAAATGCGCCGGTCGTTGAAGTTTCAATATTGGCGACATTTTCGACCGGGCTGATCGCATCTTCTAGGCGTTGGGTGATAATATTCAGCACTTGCTCGCTGCTCATCCCGGAAGCTTGCGCTAGAATGATCGTTTGCGGAAATTCGACAGATGGAATTAATTCCTGTCGCAGCTGAGTGACGGCGATAACGCCAGCGATAGAAATGACTGCTGCAATAATCAGTGTGATCCACCGAAATCGCAGCGAAAGGGCAGTGATGCGGGTGAAGAATGCTTTCATTTGTTATCTCTACTTTGTGAGAATGTTCACATAAGGCGCATAATGTTAGCCTTAGTTTCACCGATCTGCCAGCGTTATTTTATTAAGGTTTTTCGACAACGTAACGATAAAAGCCTTTGAAGATATTATGACATCACCTACAATTCAGGCTGCCCAACCGTACCCACAGACGATTGTTGCTAAAGGATAGACCCTATGCCTCAGATCATTTCGATACATTCGTTTCGTGGGGGAACAGGAAAATCGAATATTGCCGCAAATATCGCCTATCTACTGGCGAAAGGTGGCCGGCGCGTGGGCATCATTGATACCGATGTGCAGTCGCCGGGCATTCACGCGATATTTGGCATTCGTGCGGGCGAGCTTGAAAATACCCTCAATAATTATTTACTGGGGCACACCCCGATAGAAGCCGCTGCTTATTTATTGCCTGAAATCACGGCGAATGATCCGGGGCGCAGCTATTTACAAGGTTTAAACCTCTGGTTAATTCCCGCCAGTATTCAGCCCAATGAGATCGCGCAGGTATTGCATCGAGGCTATGATGTAGGCTTGCTCAATGACGGCTTCCATCAGCTGGTAGATCGCCTGAATCTGGACGTCTTGATGATTGACACCCATCCCGGCTTAAATGAAGAAACCCTACTTTCTATCGCGATTTCCGATACGCTGTGCATTGTGATGCGCCCTGATGAACAGGATTATCAAGGGACCGCGGTGACTGTAGATATCGCCAATAAACTTGAAGTGCCAATGATGCGTATTGTGGTCAATAAACTGCCATCACGTTATGACGCTTCCTTATTGAAGGAAGATGTTCAAAAAGAATATGCCGTGCCGGTAGCCGGTGTTTTGCCACTTTCTGAAGATGTTGCCGTGAATGCCAGCGGTCATGTTTTCTCGGCGGTTCAACCAAACCATCCATGGAGTCAGATAATACGCTCCATCGTTAACGGGCTGGCAGAATAATTGCCCTGATTGAATCTGAAGCGCATTATAGCCGCACAATTTCCCTGAACTATTTTCATTTATGTTGTTGGGGAACAAAACTCATTACAATAGGTTAGACATCGCATATATCGTTGCTGTGTGTACTGAAAGAAGGAATGTATGTCTTCCGGTTGTTGGGTATGCGACCGAACTGCAAATGCGTCGTGCCGCTTTTGTGGGCGATTCATCTGTAAAGATCATGCATCCAAGCTGCCGTTCATTCTGACGATTTATGTTGGGGCGAATAATACGCCGAAAGCTGTGATTGTCGCCGATGCTATCTGGTGTGGTCTTTGCAGGCCGCAGGGTGAACCAATCGAGATGCCGGAATTTTATTAGAGGCTAGAGCGCGATGCCTGGACTGTTTGATCAATTGAGCGCGCATCTAGAGAGCGATGATTCGAGTGGAATTACGCCGTTGGATATCGCTGACCTGCCTTCAGATCAGCGGCACATTATGCTGGCTTTGCTCCGTGAACAGACCGGCTCAGGAGAAGGTGTCGCTGTTGAAGTTCTAAACGTGAAATTTGCCGGGAAGATCGCCGATATTGATGCGATATTAACTGAACTTGTGCATAACGGCTGGTTAATCGCACTGGGCGAAGCGCCTAGACTGCGTTATCGGGTGAACCTGAGGGCTAAACGTGGTAGCGATGCTAGTTTTGGATTGTGGTCAGTCTTATCGGATCGTTTGCCTAAAGACAAACCCGGTTGAGTTGTAGCCTACGAAATGTTTGAAACCCATCCTAACCTCGAAGCAGAACTTCACACGCTTCTGCCTTCGTACATGCTCGAAAACCTCCAAGAGTCTGAAAATCTGAGGGCTGCGCTTCAGCATCTCAACAGCTTGGAGCGTGCAGTTATTTCCTTTATCCCCTCGTATATTGCTGAAGATCGGGCGCTTTTTGGCGATAGGGCGGGGCAGGATGGCGCGCTTCGTGATCAAGGAACACTTCGTGACGGCGTTTTCATGTTTGCAGATGTCTCAGGCTTCACTGCGCTGTCTGAAAAACTACAGCGGACGGCTGGCGCGCTTGGCACCGAGATGCTCACCGCCGTGATTAATCAATATTTCGAGACGATGCTGGAAATTCTGGCAAAGTCTGAAGGTCAGCTTCTGAAATTTGCTGGCGATGCGCTGCTCGCATTTTACCCGTCTACTGCGAATCCCGAAGATCGGCGCTCCGAATTGAAAGCGATTCGCACCGGTCTGCGAATGCAGCGTGCCATGCGTGAAAAATTTCAGCCGATTCAGAATGAACAGCTGGCGGCACTGTGGGGAGCTGATCACAGCTCTCAACTGACGATGTCCATCGGCATTGCCCGTGGGCGGCTGTTTGAGTCGTTGGTTGGCAATACTGTCCAGCGCGATCACATCATTCAAGGCAGCTTGCCCGGTGAAGCGATGGACGCTGAAGGGGTGGGCGAGCGTGACGAGGTCATTGTCACGCCGGAAATTGCTGCCGGGCTGGAGGGTAAGTTTCGTTTCCTACCGTTAGATGAAGGTTTTTTTCAAGTTGTTGATGATATCGCCGAACTTGACGACTTTGAGAGTGCGCTGCTCACCGTGCGTCGCCGGCAGGGTTCAACCGCGGGACTGTTTGACCTCGAGCAGGAAAACTTGCTGGATAGCCTCGAAAAGCAGACCCGTAAAGTAAAGCGCGTCGGGCTGTTTGTCCCCCCGGCAATTCTCAGCGGTCTAATTCATAGTGATGACCTGCATCTGCCGCGTGAAAATCGCTATACCACAACGATGTTTATACATGCGACAGGCTTTGCTGAATTGCTGGCAGCGTGGGGCGAGGAAGAACTTCCCCGTGTAGTGGAGTATCTTGGCCGCTATTACAGTGCCGTTCAACGAATTGTCAGCCGCTACGGCGGAACACTAACCCGTACTGACCCCTACAAACTTGGCTTCAAAATCCTGACGACTTTTGGCGCGCCTATTCAACATAGCGATGATCCCTATCGTTCGGTGGCCGCAGCTCTCGAAATTAATCACATGCTGAATCAGTTCACGCATCGTATTCATGAGGAACTACCGCTAAAACTTCGCCGTGAAACGTACCTTCAGCAGCGCATTGGCATCACCCTTGGTGAAACATTTTCTGGAGAAGCTGGCTGGAGTCAGCGTCGCGAATATACCGTGATGGGTGATGATGTGAATCTGGCGGCCCGCCTGATGGCTTACGCCGACTTTGGCAATATTCTGGTCAGCGAGCGTATTTATGAGCATGTGCGGGATCATTTCCACGCGGAACCGCAGTCGCCTATTCACTTGAAAGGCAAAAGTAAGCCGGTAAACACATTTCTAATCCGTGATGACGTAGAATCGGCAGGGATTCTTTCAACCACCGGAGACATGCCATTTATCGGGCATGAACTGTTTATGCTTAAGCTCGATCTTTTGCTGCAGCAGGCGAAGTTAGGGCGAATTAAGACTTTAGGGTTAGTTGCCGATGCCGGTATTGGCAAAACGCGCATCGCCCGCCAGTTTGCCGGGACCGCACAGGCGCTGAAATTCCGGGTGGCCTGGGCAGCCTGTCAGCCGCGCAATCGTCGCCCGATATGGGCTGTGTTGGTGGCGCAGCTGCTGGATATAGACTTAACGGCTGAGCCAGAGGTAGCGCGCCAACAATTTGATGAGAAAATGCGCGATCCGCACTATGCCGGTCTGCTGATTCCGCTGAGTAATCTGTTATTTGGCAGCGGTCAGGCAAAAAGCCATACCCCTAAATCAGAATCCCCGCCAGTGCGCCCCGGCGTAAATGATATCTTTACGATGTTCCAGCAGATGAGCGACGACGAAAAAAAACGGTCAGGCATGTTTGGCCTGATGCGCCGCCGCATCGAACAGACCGGGGAGACCGGGGCTGTGCTGGCCGGCGATTCAGATGTTTTCAAAACAGCGGATAAAGCGACTAGTATCGAGCAAGGGTTGGTCAAATTCCTCTCGTCATTGACCGGCACGCAGCCCGCGCTGATCGTCATTGACGACTTACATCAGGCCGATGATGAAACACTTGATTTGCTGCGGGCTGTGCAGCGTGGGGTTACCCGTGGTCAGCTAGTCCTGCTGCTGACCTATGAGCCAGTTCCCATGAACATTGAGATCAAAAGTGAAATTGTGCCGGATTTAAGCGAGGATGAAACATCTCGTCTGGCGATGGCAATTTTGCATATCAACGATCTGGATCAACAGTTGCAGTCTATTCTTTGGAAGCGAACGAGCGGCAGGCCGCTGTACATCGAATCGCTCTTGCGCACGCTCATGGATAGAGATTTTATCGAAGTTATCAACGGCCGGGCTTCCCTCAAAGATCAGGCTGATATCGAGACCTTGCCCGATGATGTTCGCCAGTTGGTTGTCAGCCGCGTGGATAGGCTGTCTCCTGAGAGCCAACATTTGATCCGCGTTGCGGCGGTATTAGGGGCAGCTTTCTCGCTTAATGCGCTGGGCAGCGTGGGTGAATGGGTAAACGTGAGTCAGGGTGAGGCGCTTGCTGCCGAGCTAGTACAAGCGCAGCTTTTAGAGGAAATCGAGCCGCAGCTTTTCACGTTCCGGCATGGCATGACCCAATCAGTAATTTATGAAACCCTTTCGCGGGCGCAGCGTGCCAAACTACATCGTGCCGCTGCCACATATTATCGTAACTTGTCTGAAGAGGAGATGCGCCCGATTCAGGCAGCATATCATTTAGCCAAATGCGGGTTGCTGCCACAGGCGATTGAAGCCCTGATCGGGGCAGCTGAACGCGCCGAAGAGATCGGGAAGATAGAGGATGCAGTTGCCAGTATCAAGTATGCGCTGTCGTTAATACCGGATGACAAAAGCTTGCAGGCGAAGTTAGATCAGCTTGTGCCAGCCTGATGTTGTCGCTTAACGCTTCGCATTCCCGATCTGAAAAGTGTATAGTCTCGCCGCACACGGCACTTTTTCACTATTTTTTGCGACCAAATTCTAAAGGAAAGTGAATGTTCGTTCACGCCAGCGACGAACAACTGGCACGGAAGGCTCAGTTGGGCGACCGGGATGCATTTTTTGCGCTGTATAACCGCTACTTGCAGCGGGTTTATAACCGCGTCAAAAGCAAAGTTCCGCCGCAGGATGTTGAAGATGTTACACAGGAAATCTTCTTGGCAGTAGTGCGCTCATTAGATAGTTACGAGCAGCGTTCCCGGTTTAATACATGGCTCTATACCATCGTTAACCGGCAAATTGCAGACTTTTATCGGCGGCGTGGGCGTATTGACCGGGTGCCGTCTGTTGAATTGAACGAGGAATCGGAGGATTTAGGTTCAACAACAGAACAGGACAATGCTGACCAGCGCCTTTTCATTCAACGGGCTTTGAACAGCGTGCCAGAGCATTATCAGGAAATTATCCTTATGCGATTTGCCGATGGCCTCAGTTTTACTGAAATTGCAGGGCAGCGCGGCCAGTCGCTAGAGGCGGTAAAATCATTATATCGTCGGGCAATACAAGCAGTTCGTGACCAACTTGGGGAAGACTAACCAATGAGCCACGATACTCGCAAAGACGAACAGATAGCAGCCATGACGGATGCAATTTTGGCTAATCAAACCAGCGATACTGCAACCCATGATCAAGAGTTGGGCGAGGTTGTGCTTGCCTTGCAAAAGTTGATCGAGCCTTCTGAACGCCCGCCGCTCGCGCTTGAAGATCGCCTCAAATTGGCCTTGAATAAAGAATGGCAAACGCGCGCTGCGGTATCGCAAACCGGGGGTCTGCCAAAACGATATTTAATGGCCGCCGCTGGAATAGCGGCAGTATTTGTCGCCATTATCGCGTTGAGTCTCAGCACTCAGGTAACTGGCGATACGATCATCGGCACCGCCGTTGGAGGCACGCCAGACTCGTCCTTAGTAGTTCTCTTTTCTACTGTTGGGCTGGTGTTTGTTGGGGCGCTCATCTATGCCTTCTGGCGAAGGCGCTAGGTGATTTTTGACAGTTATGTCAGATTTGTGCAATTCTGGTGGCGTTTGGTAGTAACATTTTCATAACCTGAAAAGATTATTGTCCGGCGTACACCAGATTGCATTCTGCTGATGACTGTCACGACCCTGATTTCTTATATCATCATTCTAGCAATTCCCGTCTTTGTAATTTACATATTGCAAGCAGTTGACCTATTTCAAACCACTAGGCGGCGCATCTTGCTGCTGTCGCTGGGCTGGGGGGCAGTGGCCTTTGGCCTCGCTTACGTTGCGAACAATACCTTGTTGAGTCTGCTCGTGAACCAGGCCGGCTTGGATCGCGCTGAGGCGCTCGATCAGATACGGCGGTTCATCGCGCCTGTGGTTGAAGAATCAATTAAGGCGCTTTTCCTAATATTCCTGATCTTTCAACCCACCTTCCGCTATCCGGTAGATGGCGCAGTCTACGGATTTTGTATCGGTATTGGCTTTGCAGTTGTTGAGAATATTTTCTATGTAAACAACAGTCCGAACGTGAACCTGTCATTGGCGGTTACCCGCTCGCTTTCTACGGCGTTAATGCACGGCACCGCCACAGCCCTCGTTGGTCTTGGCTTAGGCAGGCTGCGCCGCACAAAGAATCGTTTCCCCTTATTTGCTGTTGTGGGTATTGCTGCCGCCGTTGGCGCGCATATCGTCTACAACAATATTGTCAATTCGGTAGACGGCATCATTTTGCTGCTGCTGGCCATCGGTTTCGGTGTGTTTGGCGTTACCTTTATCGCTTATCAAATGAAAGCGTATCTGCGCGATGAGAAAGCGCGTATGGCACAGGTGCTTTCATCACAGGGAGAAGGTGGCGTTGCTGAAGGGGAAATGAAGACTATTCAGCGCATGGGGCAAATAGCTTCAGGCCTCATCAGTCAATTGAATGAGTCTGTAGGCGAAGAGAATATGGCCTTGATCCGTAAATTGCTGATCACACAGGCCAATATCGGAATCTTGAAAAACAACCTCTCTAGCGGCAGCACCAGTCCTCGATTGCGTAAGGCGTGGGAAGAAGAAGTTGCTGAGCGTGAAAAAGAATTTCTAGAAATTCGTAAGCAGCTTAAAGGAAGCGTTTACAGCTTCTTTCAAAACGTTTTTGGCAGTGAAGATGAGGCCATGTGGAAATGGGTGATTGACGATCTTGCTAAGACGGATCCCACCATGATCCATACCTTCGACATGTTCATGTTTCAGACGGGTATGGCTGCTGATCTGACGCCAGAATACATTGAACAGATGGCGCAGCGCCTGAAGAAGATCGAAATCTTCCGCGAAGTAGATCTTGCCAACCTTGAGAATTTGGGGCGCTCGATCAAATCAATCGAATATCAGCCCGTAGAAATGTTATTTGATCAAGGCGTATCTGGCGATGCCATGTACCTGATCGAATCCGGCGGTATAGACATTTTCTCCGTCTCCAATGGCGTCGAGACCTTTTTACGCACGTTTCATCCGGGGCAGGTGGTGGGCGACTTTGCCGTGCTTGACGGTCAGCCGCGCTCTGCCCGCGCTCGTGCCAGTAAAGATGCGCCGTTAATCGTGCTTGAGATGCAGCGCGTTCGCTTCAAAATGTTCATTCAAAGCCGCCCGCAGGTGATCCTTGCTGTTCTCAAA
>JACSRP010000049.1 GCA_014879665.1 Anaerolineae bacterium
TTTCAACGCTCATCCAATGCCCGCCGTGCAGCCAGCGCTCATACAGCGTCAGTCGTTCATAAGCGACATCTTCTACCCGCCTCTGCGCGTCCAAACGCTGCCATACTGGCACGCGCGCGCAAAACAATGAGCAAATTTCGGCAGTATCGTCCAGCCCTGCGGGGCGAATCAGCATAACGTTGCTCCATTACTTTTGTGCAAAAATGGTGCTGTGAAACGGGGATTGTAGCACGATTATTGCGCGTTTAGCGCGGTTGGCAAAGTTGCCAGCGGCGTGCCTCTAAGCGCGGCGTGTAATGCCTCACGATCATCCCAATCATATTCAAGCGTGCCGAAGCACATACTTTGTTCATGGCCTTTGCCGCAGGCGATCACCACATCTCCTTCTCGCGCCATTTGCACAGCGCGAAATAACGCCTGACCACGATCCGGCACGCGGATGAAAGTTTCCCCTTCCACGCCGCCTTTGCTTTCAGCCGCCGTCGCCATAATCTGCAAAATACTATCTAACGATTCAGTGCGCGGGTCTTCCGCCGTGAACACCGAAACATCGGCCATCTGCGCTGAAACTTCGGCCATCAACCGGCGCTTTTCGCGGTCACGCAACCCCGCGCTGCCAAATACGGCGATCACCCTCCCGCCCCGCGAAACCATCTCCCGCGCCGTTTCCAGCGCGTTCTTCAGCGCATTCGGCGTATGCGCAAAATCTACCAGTGCCAGAAACGCCTGCCCCTCATCAATACGCTCCATGCGCCCTGAAACCGCGGTCACCGCCAGCAAACCGCGCTCAATCGCCCCCCGTTGAATCCCCAGCGCCCGCGCCATGCTAATCGCCGCCAGCGCATTCAGCACATTGAAGCGTCCGATCAGCGGCAGATGTATTATGCCCGTTGTTTCGCTGCCCTCGTGCAGCACAAACTGCGTGTAACCGGGATGATAAATGATGTCCGTCGCGTAAATATCGCCGCTGCTGTGCAGCCCGTAGCGTACCCGCTTATCGGCTTCAAACTTCGCAAAATAATCGGCGCTGGCATCTTCGCCGTTGATTACTGCGATCTTTGGCTGATGCGGTTTGCGATAGCTTCCCCCCAGCATGGTAAACATCCGCGCTTTCGCATCGCGGTAGGCTTCCCATGTGCCGTGATAATCCAGATGCTCATGGGTCACGTTGGTCAGCGCCGCCGCATCCAGATCAACCCCGTTCAGCCTGCCCTGCGCCAGCCCATGACTGGTCATTTCCAGCACCACATAGCGCATGTCATTAGCGACCATCCGCGCCAGCAGCGCCTGAATTTCCGGCGCGCCGGGGGTGGTCACATGCAGGCCAGTATCCAGCGACGCATCGCCCACCTGCGCGCTGATGGTACTGATCAGCCCGGCTTTTCCCCCCGATTCCGCCTGTAAAATACTGTGCAGCAGCGTGCTGGTAGTCGTCTTGCCGTCAGTTCCGGTCACCCCAATCACGGTCAGCTTGCGCGACGGAAAATCATGATAGGCCGCCGCCAGCCAGCCGATGGCTTCCTGCGCGTTCGTAATGCGCACATACGGCACCGGCAGATCAGCGATCTCTCTTTCGCCCACAATCACCGCCGCGCCGCGTTCAAGCGCCTGTGGGATGAAGCTGTGCCCGTCTGCACTCAACCCCGGCCTCGCTACAAAAATCCCGCCCGGCTGAATACCGGCGGCGCTTTCCACAATATCTGCTGTGACCAGCGTTTCCGGACTGCCGGTTAATTTATAAGTCTCAGGCAGCGCCGCCAGTAAATCGCCTAATCGTTTCAATGGGATAACTCCGTGACTTTGCATTTTGGATTTTACACTTTTAGCCTAGCATGTTTGCAGTGTGTGGGGCAATAGAAGCATGGAGGGGGCAGAAAAGGGAGTTGAACCGCCAGGACACGGAGGGCGCCAAAAAAAGAGGTGTGTGAGTATTCGTGCTTTACACCGTTGCGACTATACTCGGCAGTATAAGGCGATTATAACGCCGCACATTGCAAATTTAGCAGGTTTACGCGCCAACATCGGCTTCTCTACCCGGATACCCTCAGGATTATGCCCATGCGTCTCTTAATTCTGCTCACCCTGCTCATCTTCGCCCTTCCAGCCGCCGCTCAAGAAGCCGCACCCACGCCCACCCGTGAAGAATTGGATTTCAATTATCCCCTGATCTTGTGGTCAGCGGGTGATCTCTATCGCGCACGCCCCTATGACCCTGCCGAACCGGTTCGCCTGACCGAAAACGGCGTGATCAGCGGCGTCAGTCTTTCCCCGCAGGGATATATGCTGGCCTACCGGCAGGCATCCCCGGTGGGCATCGAGGCGCTCCCTCGCCTGCAAACCGCAGGCGCTATCGCTGAATTCGATCTCCCCTCCGATATTTACATCATGGAAATTGGGACTGGTCAAGCCCGGCAGATCGCCGGTCAGCCCGACAATGCCTCGCTGTTCGTAGAAGGCACGCCCGATCTCGCCAGCGTGCGTTCCGCGCCGGTCTGGTCACCAGATGGGGAAAGTATCGCGTGGATGGAGTTCCCTTTCGGCGCCGCTGCCGCCCAGCTTTATATGCACAATCTCGCCAGCAGCTTGACCGCCCTCGCCAATATCAATATGCCCGTTAGCCGGGGAGCTGCCCCCGCCTTGCATTGGGGCATCGGCGGCATCGCCGTTGAAGCAGGTGAGCTTTTGCCCGGCGAACTCAGCTTTTATCTCTACGCCCCCGATGGCCGCCTGCTTTCCACCACCACCGCCCACCCCGGCGACTCCGAAAGCGTGGAACTGCTGGCTTGGGTGGATAACAGCGGCGTGAGCTTGTTCGGCATCCTCTATTCCAGCGGGCGCTGGGCATTGATCGATCCGGCCAACGGCGCAGAGATTCAGGTTGGCGATATTCCGATGTTGGTTTCCAGCGCCGATCCGTTTGGATCGCTCATGCTGCGCTTCAGTGTCCTGCCTAACTCCGGCTTCTTCTGGGAAACGCTCGACCCGCAGCCTTCCGCTGCTGCCAGCGGCGCATTTCCCGCCAGCCCGGAGCGAGTCACGCTGGCGCCATCCGGGCGCGCTGTCGCCTTTCTGGGCTACCCCGATTACACCGCCGCGGCCACATGGCACAATGGCGCAGTCGAGGCGGTTTCCGGCACAGGGAACACTGCCTTAGCCGTCGGTGCTATTTTCTGGGGAGTCACGCATTGGCGTATCGGTGCGTCAGCCCTATCCGTTCCGCTCCCGCAGGCCGCGCCAACCGCCGCCGCCTGCCCGGGTTTCATGCCGTCTCGCATGATCCTTCCCGGCGCTGGCTACGTCTTAAGCCCGGCTGGCGATCAAAACCTATACGCCGAAGCGGGAACTACGTCGGCGGTGATGGGCATCGCCCCCGCAGGCGCACTGTTTGAACTGATCAGCGGCCCGGTTTGTGCTGAAAATACAGCGTGGTGGCAGGTCAACTATAACGGCGTGGTTGGCTGGCTGATGGAAGGCTTAGGCGATACCTACTTCCTGATCCCGCCGGTTGGCTAGCCCATCATACTTTTTGAATACCTTCATACAAAACGCTTATAATCAAGATAACAATATCAATGCCGAACAAGGAAAACGCAATGAACTACTCCAACACCGCAGCACGATACCGATCTATACGCTTGATTGGCTTACTCGTTTTGTTTCTCGTATTCATATTGGCCAATGCAGGCCTCACCAGCGCGCAAACGGATGTCGTCGTTACGCCAGCGACGATCAATTCCAGCGGATTATCTATCTATGTCACCCGTGGCAATACCTCTCTAAATCCGGAAACCAGCACCGGGCGCTATTCCTTCGGCCCCGGCCCCGGCACCCCTCCGTTAGGCTCTGGAAGCTTGCATATGCCTTCTGGTTCAGGGACTGGCTCTGGAAATGGGGGTAGGGTATGGGTGGGGGCAACTGACCTCAACGGGACTCTGCTCAGCGCCGTCTCCACGCTGGAATACAGTAGTTATATCGCCAGTCGAAATGGAACATCAACGGCGCCATCATTAAACTTATACGTAGACCTCGATAACAACGGCACATGGGAGTTTGCCTCCGATGCCCTCTTGGTCTACGAGCCATATTGGAATTGGCCGGGGATGCAGCCGCCTACAGGCCAGTGGCAAACTTGGAATGCCGCGACAGGGCGCTGGTGGGATACTAGAAATAAGCTGGCCGGCGGGGGTGGCGGAGGTGCATGCAACCGCACTTTTGCTGAAATGCTGGCTGGAACGAACCCTGCTGGCTGCAGCACAGTCTATCCGGCATACCCCAACGCCCGTATCGTGTCACCTTTTGGAAGTTTACCCGGCCTGTTGGCCGTCACCGGCGACTCTACTGGAAGCTCCGGGTGGGTCAACTTTGATGGCTATCTGGATGCCCTGAATACCGGCGTGAACCGCTATAATTTTGAAGCGCCGTCTGTGGTTTACGTTGATCCCGCATGGGCTGGCACCGCCGCGCTCACCGCTTCGGGTCTCGCCGCCATACGTACGCCCTTCGGCACTTCGCCCTTCGTGGCTACATGCCCCGGCCTGACGCCAAATTTCTATGGGCTGGATGGCTTCGACTCGCAATCCGCAGTTACTGCAGCGTTGGGGGCGGGGTATACGGGGCTTGTGCAAACCTGCCTCTCTTTCCCTACAAATACGCCGATACTGCCTACTTCTACAGGAACAGTGACCGCGCTGCCGCCTACTGCTACAGGCACGGCAGTTCCACCGGCAGCTATTGTGCCAACCACTGGGCCTATCGCGCCGCTTTGTAATCTCATCGGCGGCGGCACCAACAGCGTCGTGCGCGCCAACGTGCCCGATAACACGGTCACCAGAGGCAGCGTGTTCTGTCAGGTTATCGTCGAACACCGGCAGTACATTCGCACCTCCGCAGAAATTGGCATACCAGAAGTGATCGCGCTGGAGCCGATTCAGGCGGTGGAGGTATTCGGCCTGCTGCACACCGGCGATTCGTCGCCCGATTTCAATAATTCGATCACCGTCTGCCTGATGGGAAGCGGCCGGATGATCTATCTGAGCGCGCTTCAGGCGCCGCGAGTCCCCTCATGGCTGCCGGCGACTCCCTACGATAACTACACCTGCACGAGTATCCCCGATGCTGGAACCGTGGTACTGGTACCCTAAGCGCCGGGCGATGATAGAAAGAAACTGGCGCACTTTGGGGTGCGCCAGCCCTAGACTCTGGCAGTATGAGGAAAATCGTTGTCGAAAGACAGCGATTTTTTATACAAAGACCCCAACATGCCCCCTACTTCACAAGTCTTTAATGCTTAAATCCGGCGCGAAATCATAGTTCAGGTGTTGTAACCGACATATCCAAAATAAGAGGCACAGGCAGCGATAGCATGAACGCCTTAACTGGAAACTCAGTCATAACGCCCTTTGTCCGTTTCGTTTTGCTGGTCGCAGGTTTGGTGGTGGTGATCGCCGGCATGAAGGCGGCCAACAATCTGCTCAATGCAATCTTCCTTGGCATTTTGCTCACCACCATCTGTATGCCGCTGAAACACGCCTTGCAGCGTCGCGGGGTAAAGCCTTTTACGGCTTTTGTCATCACATTCTTGATCAGCATCCTTGTTGGCGTCGGCGTGCTGCTTTTTATCGTTGTTTCTATCGTGCAGGTGGTCGGCCAGCTTCCCCGCTATGAAGCGTCGCTCAACGCCATCGCTGATACCTTCCGCCAACAGCTCATCCTATGGGGGTTAGATCCTGAAGCCCTGCTGAATATCGGCGTCGTTCCCGTAGAAACCCTTTTCAGCGTAATCCGGCAGGGGCTGACCGGTGCGCTCTCAGTCGTCAGCCTGGTGGTTCTTGCCTATCTCTTCTTGCTTTATCTGCTCTGGGAATCCGACGACATCGCCCGCCGCGCGCATATCGCCTTTGGCGGCGACAGCCCGTTTATCGTAAAGACTACACAGTTCATCACCTCTTCGCAGCGTTATATTCTTTCACGCACCGTGTTAGGCGCCGGAATCGCCGCCCTCCAAACTGTTCTCATGCTGGCAATGGGTGTAGATTTCGCGCTGCTGTGGGGTTTCCTCTCGCTTATCTGCAACTATATTCCCAATGTTGGCTTCATCATCGGCATCGTCCCCCCGGCAGCTATCCTGCTGCTGGAACAGGGCATCGCGCCAACAATCATCTTCATTGCCATCTACGCCATCATTAACAGCGTGATCGAAAATTTCGTCACGCCCCGCTATATCGGCTCTCAGGTCAATCTATCGCCGCTGTTCACCTTCAGCGCTGTAATTTTCTGGACATTCGTGCTTGGGCCAATGGGCGCGATCCTCGGCGTACCCGCCACCCTGTTCATCAAACAGGTGCTTATTGACACCGACTTCAGCATGTCCGGCATCAGCGCCTTGATGAGCGTGGCGCTGCCATCTCCTCCTCCCGCCGAAACCCCGTCCTGATCAAGCACATATTCCCTCGCCATGGGGTATCTGTAGGGGTTCCCCATGGGCAGTCCGCCGTCCAAAACCCCATTCACAATATCCACCTCTACAATCCTGTTACAACAAAAACCCCTCAGCCATTGTCATGGCTGAGGGGCAGATTAGTGAAGTGCTATCCTTTCTATTCCGCTGTTGGCGCCGGCGTCACTTCATAGGCCACGTCATCCAGCACCACAATCACCTGCTCGCCCAGCGCGAAGTATTCGCCTAATTCAGGGTGCGCAATCAGCAGGTCAAAGTAAGCGTCACTCAAAAATTCCACCGCTTGCGTTTCCATTGTGTCCGGCTCAAATGTCGTATCCGTCCATATGCCGTTTTGCAGAATGAAGGTTTTGCCACCCACGGTCTGGATCGGGCTTTGCTGCCCATTGAACAGCATTCCGGCATCATCCCCGTCCGTGGTCAGCGTCGGCATCGCCATCGGCGCCGCTGCCGCCGCCATATTGGCCGCCATATCGGCTGCCCCTACCGCGAACCCACCACTGGCAGATTCGGCCATTTCCTGCGCCGCCACGAAGAACTCGCTTTCTGCTGCCGCGCGCCCAGTCTGTGAAAGGATGTCGTTTTCATCCAGTAAGAAGCTGGTATAGGGTGTGATAATCCCGTAGCGCACGCTCAGGTTCACAATGCTGTTCACCAATTCGGGGTTTTCGCCGTTCAAACGAATCTGGTTCAGCATGTCGCCAATGCGCCGCGTCGCCCACAATTGGCTGATGAAAGATTCGCCGCCGCCGCGCTCGCGGAAGCTGAAGCCGTCGTAAACAAAGCTGCGCTGTTCGCCGTTCACATCGCCTGTCAGCGTGATCGTAGCATCCTCTACGCCATCGCGGTAGCGGCCAACCAGCGTCAACTGCGTACCCGCGAAAATATCTATCGGCATTTCCGGATACAGCGAATCCACACGCACGCCGTCAATTTCGACCATCGCATTTTGCAGAACTGGCGCGCTGATCTTGTTATACAGGCTCGCAACTTCCTCATCAATCCGTTCGTTCGGGCGCACATAGGACGAAGCGCCATGGAATGAATTGCTGATCCGGTCTAGCAGGAACGTATCCACATCGTCGCCTACCCCAAACGTGAAGATCCGTGCGTTACCCGGCGCCGCCGCTTGCAGGTTCGCCAGAATATCATCGGGATCCATCTCGCCTTCAGTCGCCAGCCCATCGGTCATGAACAGAATCGTCGTCTGGCGCTCGCCCACCATATCCAGCGCCGTCATCAGCGAGTCGTTGATGTTGGTGCCGCCTTCTGCAAACTGGCCGTTGATCCAATCCACCGCTTCGCCAGCCACCGATGCATCTTCAAGCTGATCGCTGAAGGTGCGAACCCCGGTGCTGAACAGAATGGCGTTGAAACGATCTTCAGGGCTTAAGTTTTCCAGCACGTAGGCCGCCGCGCTCTGCGCCTGCGCCCATTTATCCCCCTGCATGCTGCCGCTTTGATCCAGCACCAGAATGATGTCCCGCGCCGGAATATTTTCGGTGTCCATCTCCAGCGGCGGCTGCACCAGCAGCATGAAGAAGCCATCTTCGTTTGAGCTTTCGCGGTAGGTCAGCACGTTCAGGCTAATTTCGTCTGATTCCACCCCGTAGTACAGGCTGAAATCCTGATCCGGCACAAACATAGACTGCTCAAAGCCAGCCCGGAAAGCATTATCACCGTCCCGCGCCACCGCAATATCATGGCTCGGCGAATACACCGTGCTGATCGGTTCATTGCTCTCAACCCGCACGCTGATCGACATCGTTTCAATCGGGCGGCGGCTGGTCAGGCGGCTCACGTCCAGCGGGTACGAGTAATGCAGCAGCCCGTTGTCCAGTTCCAGCACCTGCGAATACGTCAGTTCAATCCGGCGCGTCTCGCCCGGCGGAATCGGGAACACATTCGCCTGCACCGCGCTCATGCCGATGTACTCCAGCAGCGCCGGATCGCGGTAGCTGCGCACTATCGCATCGTAAACCTCACGCGCTTCGTCAGCTTCCAGAATTCGCGCTTCCACTGGTTGATCGTTGATGAACATCGTCAGCGAATCAACCGAAGCGCCAGCCGGCAGCGGGAATATAAACGTCCCTTCCGCCAGCCCTTCGCCATCATTCACAAATTCAAGGCTTACGCTGGTCTGCGCAATCTGGTTGGCAATATTCACCGTCACCCGATGATGATCGATCTTCAACCAATCTGGATTCGTGAACACGCCCCCTGTCGGCGGGCACCATATTTCACAAATGGTATCGGGTGGGCATACCGTCGGCATCACACACCCCTGCTGGGCAGAAGCGCCAACCGCGATTAGCCCCATCAAAATCGCAATAATTAAGGCAAATAATGGGCGTTTCATTTTCCTCTCCAATGCTTATCTACACGAACGATCTGTCTATCTACACGATAAGACGATACCTATTGAAGAATCGTTCCAACCTGGAGAGTGTTCATTAAGCAGGCTGTGTTTGGAATAGAATTTTGAGTGAGCGAAATTGTTCCGCAGTCCCTCGTACTGACGGACAGGGGATGGTTGGGGGATGCCATCTATCCGAAACTCAGGTTAATTACGCTGTTTTTGATTCCCGCCCCGCTTGTACCTGTAGGGGCAACCTAGCAGGTCGCCTAAAAACGAACGCCCCATGGCTCGCCCCTACAAATCTGTTACGCTGCCCCCTACAAACTACTCATTAATGCCAAGTAGTTCAATCTCGAATACCAGAATGCTGTTCGGCGGAATCACGCCGGGAATCCCCTCAGCGCCATAGCCCAATTCCGGCGGAATCCAGAACGTGTAGCTTGAGCCAACGGTCATCAACATCAGGCCTTCGCTGAAACCCGGAATGAGTCCGCTCACCGGAAATTCGGCAGGTACGCCGCCCTCACGACTGCCATCAAACTTGGTGCCGTCGGTTAGGAAGCCTTCGTAATGCAGCACGACCATATCGGAAGCTTGAGGGTGGGCGTCGCCGGTGCCCTCAACATTCATACGATATTGCAGGCCGCTTTCGGTGGTTTGTACGCCTTCCTGCTCCGCATTTTCAGCGAAGAATGCTTCGTTTGCTGCCACAGTGGGATCTCCAATGCTGATCAGGTCAATTTCAAATACCAGAATGCTGTTCGGCGGAATCACGTTACCCGCGCCCGCTGAACCGTAAGCCAGTTCCGGAGGAATCCAGAACGTGTAAGTTGAACCAGCGGTCATCAACTGGATGCCTTCAGTGAGGCCGGGGAACAGATTGCCCAAGGAAATAACCAGTGGGTTTTCATCCCGTTCGCGGCTGTTATCAAATTCGGTACCATCCGTGAAACTGCCAATATAATGCATCACTACTACATCATCGGGGTGCTCATCGCCCTCGCCTTCAACATCAACGCGGTATTGCAGGCCGCTTTCAGTCGTTTCAACGCCTTCTTCATCAGCATTGGTGCTTAAAAATGCTTCGTTCAGCGCAATCTGCGGGTCAACCATGTCTTCGAGCGGGGTAGTCAGCGCAGCTTCGAGAATGTCGAGGGGGGCGCCGCCGCGATTGAAAGTGACATCATCAATCCGGATGAAAATCGGGTCGTTATTCCCGGAGCGAATCATGACGCCGGGCGTGCCGTTGATACCGAAGCTTTGACCATAGCGGGTATCCACGTCCACCTGCGAAGCGTCCTGCATGCAGGCTTCTAGCTCGTCAGCATCCAGCTCCAGATCCGCGGCTAAACGATCAACCAGCCCATCGCTGTATTGGCCAGATTCCACATACTCATAAAGCAGGATGTGAGCCTCCCAGAATGCGCCTTCACGCTGCTCATCAGCACATTCAGCAGCATGCCCCGCAACCACGCTGCGCGCGCCGCCAGCGGTGGGGAACATCCGAAATTCAAAATTCACATCGCCAGTCGTCACAAAGTTGGCGATAAATTCTTCGATAACCACCCGGTAATCCAGACAATGCGGGCAAGCCCAATCGGCAAATTCAATAAGGGTCAGCGGCGCCTCCGGGTTGCCAAGGATGAACGAGCCGTCCTCCCCGCGCGAAACCTCAAGATCAGCGATCACTTCCCGGATATTAACCGTCTCTTCGGTTGCCGCTTCTTGCGCGAAAACGGCGGCGGGCAGTAGCAGCGCCAGCAGCACCAGTAAAAGCAAGCGTTTCTTCACAGGAATTCTCCTTTTCAGGGCAATCTTATACCGCCCTATGCAAATACATTTCAGGATGATCAGGTTATGTCAAAGCTGGCGAATTGTACAGAGGATGATGCCGCAGCGGCATTAAACGGAGATGAGTACTACATATACTGCACCAAAGATAGTTTCCAGCCCTGGCAGCGCGGTATGCGGCGTCCGATTGAGTGATTCTTGATTGGCAATATCCCGCCGCGCAGCATCTACGTGTCTCGCAGCAGCACGTTTATTTCAATCATCGGCTTGTGCGTAATGCCCGGCGGTGCTTTGAGGTTAAAAGTCAGGGCGCGGCGGTTGTGTTCCTGCGCGTCATTACGCAGCGCTTCCATGCTGTACTGCCAGTGTCTTTCTACATCGGCGCTGTCTTGCGACGGCGTTTGGCTGCGCGATGCCACATCTAATCCAATTCGGCGCCGGCTTTGCGCGCGTTTTATCTTCTGAATAATCGAGTCGCGGGACTGATCCAGTGACTTGCTCTCTAGAATCCAGTCTGGCGCAAGATCGTTATCCCGCAGCACTTTATGGGCCATGCGCAGATGTTCAGGCGTATGCGATTCATCATCCAGCATCAGCGGCTTGCCAGTCCCCGGCAGATGATCAAACGCCCCGTTTTCCATCGCTTCGCGAATTACATCGTCTATCGAACTCATCAAGGCACCGTAAATACACTTTGCGCCCGGCCTTCACGGTCGGTCAGAGTAATAGACTCTCCAGAGGTGAAGGCAGCCTGCTCACGATCCCAGTACAGGGCAATCGGCGTATCATCACCAACGCGGGTGAAAACCGTGAGGGTACCCCCCTGAAACAAGCGGCGCTGATCAGGGAAAACGAAGTTGTTGCCGTCGTTGTCGCGCAGCGACCAACCGGAAAGATCAACCACCGGGCCGTTATTGCGAATCTCGACGTTTTCAGCGGTGATATTGCCGGGATTGATAACCCGCACGATAGCAACCTGCGCGTTGGCAGCCGTCGGCGGCAGGGTTGATGTCGGCGTCGGGCTAGGCGTGTAAGTGTCCGTCGGCGTCGGGCTGGATGACGGTGTTTCAGTGGGCAGGCCAGTTGTGGTGTTTGTCGGCTCCGGTGTTTCGGTGAACAGTGAAGTGTTGCTCGGCGTAGGTGAAAGTGTGGCGCTCGGCTCGAACGTGCCGGTTTCAGTCGCGGCGATAGCCAGCGCGGTCAGCGGGCAGCCTTCCAGCGGGATGATCAGGGTTTGGCCAATTTGCAGAAACGCGGCGTCCTCTTCACTGAGGCCGTTCACCGCCAGAATATCGAAGACGCTGACATCATATTCAACCGACAGGCCAGCAGGCGTATCGCCAGACTCAAGCGTGATCGGGATGCAGTTCTGCGGCAGCGCGGTAGACGCAGAAGCCAGCAGTGGGCTGCTTGTCCCCTGTGCCATCTGGGTTTGATCCAGCGTCGGCAGGGCGCTGAGCGTACCCGATGTTTGCTGTTCAATTTCATTGATGATATTCGTCGGAAGCTGTACCACGCCAGCGGGCAAGGTCGCGGTGATCACCACTAGCGTTGGGCCAGCGTTAGGATTCGGCGTAGTGGTGATGACCACTGGTACGGTGATCACCAGCGGACTCTGAGATGACTCCGTAGGGCGATTGTTATTCAACAAAGAGATGGCGATCAGCACCACCCCGAGCGATACCAGAATATTGACCAGAATAAACAGGAGTGATGAACGCCGCCGCATGAACGCTCCGCTCATTACAAAAGAATCGAACCTACAAGATTCGGAGTGTAGCACATGGCTTGGCATCGGACAAAGTGATGAGGAAGAATAGACACGGCAGTTGCATCAAAATTCACCCACAGCTCGCTAGTGGTTCAACCTTCTTTTCTCCATGTCCGCCGAATACTGAGAAAAATAAAACGGCCCTCCCAAATATTCGGGAAGGCCGTTTCTTTAGAGGTGTTGTGCTTACGGCGCTGGCGATTGCAGCGTGGCGATAGTATCGCAGGCAGGGCAGCTGCCATCAGGGCGAATAATCGCAAAACCACCCTGCGGATCATCATCTACGAAGCGGTCAAAGTCCACATTGAAGATGATGAACAGATCAATTTCGGCGTCCTGCTGCGTAGAAGCATAGACGACAGCATCGCGCAGCCATTCAGCCTGTTCTTGCACCGATGTATTTGCCGCCCATGCGAAAGGCGCAGGCAGCGCCGGGAAACCGTCGCCGCTGAGATAGCCAATCTCGCTGAAGCACAAAGGCATCGGGGTGCCGCGCACCGAGAACGGGAAAGCCGCACGCTGGATCATCAACGGCAGGTAGCGAGTCGGGTATTCGCCGCGAGGATCGCCGCCGCGTGCCGTAGGCGGCAGAATGCCTTCGTTATAATGCACGCCGATGCAGTCGGTATAGTTAGCAGCGCCAGCGGCGGCCATCTGATCATAGTAAACATTATCGTCGCAGCCGCCCTGACCGCACCCGCCAAAGAAGCCGGTGGGAGCAGGCGCGCCAGTCACAACCATGGTTTCTGGCCGTACCGACTTGATGGTTTCGTAAGCCTGACGCAGCAAATAGACATAAGACTCGCCGCTGATCATCTCCACCGGCCACTCGCGGTCAATATTCTGCTCGTTCCACACCTGAATCGCATCCGTGCCAAGATCAGCCACCTGCGCCACAAAGCCAGCATACAGCGGGGCGTAGGTTTCCAGCCCGATGGCGCGCAGCTCATATAGATCGCCAGGGATGCTGAGTAAAATTTTGAAGCCATTTTCATGGGCGAAGTTGATCCGGTCACGGGCAACATCCAGCAGCGAGGCATCGCCGTTAATATATCGTATCTGGAACTTCATCCACGTCATGCCCGCACCACCGATCAATTCCGCGGCGCTAACATCCATCTGATCCATATGGCCGCCCACGTTCAACGGCAGCAGATTCACAATATCAGGCGAAGGCACAACTTCCGGGCCGCCAGTTTCAGTTTCCGGTTGTGTTCCGGTGCCAGTCTCTACCACTGCGCCCGGAGTATTATTCACGCGAATCGGCCCGACAATAGCCTGCTGGTTGGTCCCGTTAGTCAACGCGGCTGTCAGGCGCAGGGCGTATACGCCGTTGGGAACCAGCGTAGTATCCCAACTGGCGATAACCCCGCCCGTCACCGGCACACGTCCCGGCAGCGTGACTGGCGTCCATGATGCGGCTGAGGGGTCAAGCGCAAATTCCGAAACTTCCAGAAAATAAGCTTGCAGATTGGGCGGGTTCACCGTACCGATCACATCCACCAACCCGCTAACGGTAGTCGTGGCTTGCGGGCTGGTGATATTCAAATCCGCACTTTGCGCGAACGCCGCCGTGCTCAAAGCCAGCGCCAGCAAAAGGCTAAACAACAACACTATACGACGCATAGAGAGACTCCTCTGTTGCTAAAACGGGTTGATTATTGCAGAGGTGCGTTCAAGAAAACTGGCCTTCACCCTACAATCAACCTGCTCCCTCCGTCGCATACTGCGCGTCAACATAGCAGATCACACAGAGAGGGCGCCGGAGTGGGCGATTATAAAACGGCGAAAGCCAGTAGGGGCGCACTTGTTAACAAATACGCCCCCCTTACCTTACAAAGTGGAGATTAGCTGCATCCACCCTGCGCCAGCGTGTAGCGATGTGTTTGAACGTTATCAGCACGGGTGGTTTCGGGGATCACACCCTGCGGATCAATCGTCAGGGTGAGGATGTGTTCTTCATTGAAGTAGGTGCTGATCGTCAGCGGCATATCTACGCGGAAGGTCTGGCCCGGCTGAAGCACCGGGAAACCGCCAATCGTAGACCCCTGAACAGTGCCAGTGGCCGCGTGAGTGTCTACCAGCGAAACCGTGCCGCTGAAAGCCGTTGGTTGCGATCCGAGGTTGGCAACGTCAAAGCCCACATTGAACGTTTGCGCGCAAACCGGCGGAGCCGGAGACGTAACCACAATGCCCGCCACTAAGTTCGCGCTGGTAATCGGTGTCGCCGTTGCCGGAATTGGTGTGAATGTCGGGGTAATCGGCGGCGGCGGCGGTTGAATACGCGGCAGGCGCGAAACCTCACCCGTGACATTTAACACTGTCGGGGACATCCAGCCCAGACCGCCGTTGGGCATCTGTACCTGATACCAGCCGCTGCCCTGATTGCTGATGCCTACCAGCGTAACAACTGTATCCTGCTGTAGTGCGGTGATCGCCGGGAAATTAGTGCCGTCGCCCGTACGAACATTGGCAGTCGCCGTCGTGACCGTGCCGCGCGGGGTAGGATCATTCGTCGGAACAATCGTTGCCGTCGGAAGTGCCGTCGGAACATCCGGAACCGGGGTTGGCGCTGCGCTGCTGCCGCCGGGGAATGGAATACCTAAGGCTGTGAAGATGGCTTCCAGCACCGGATCGGGCGTGTTGTGTACGCGCAGCGGGCCGCTAAGTACCACAATCGGTGAACTGCCGCTAACGTTCACGGTCAGGCGCAGTTCATAAAGGCCATCGGGGATCAGCGTGGTGTCCCACATGCCCAGCAGTCCCCCGGTCACGGCTGTATTGCTCGGCAGCACAGCCGGGAAGAAGGTCGGCGTCTGGGTGGCGCTGCCGCCAGCCGGCGGATTAATTTCTGATTCCGGCACTGGTCTAAACTCAAGGAAATAATTGGTCATACCTTGAGCATTTGCCGTGCCAATAATCGGGAACTCGCCAGCCACTGTATAAACAGCCGGCGGAAAGAGGATGTTGGCATTGGGGTTAACGGCGGTGTCCTGCGCGGCTGCTGGCAAAACGGCAAACGCGGTCAACGCCAGTAGCAGCACCACTACGATCTGCCGCTGTAGTAAACGGGCTGAATGTCGCATCAGCTTGTCCTTTCTTCAATTTCCTTATAATTGTCAGCATAATACTAC
>JACSRP010000213.1 GCA_014879665.1 Anaerolineae bacterium
ATGGGGATTGCCAGCAAACCAGCGATCAAGGCAAGCGGCGCGAGAAATGACAAGGGGTGATCCTAAAGACAAGTAATGCGTGATGGGTAGTGCGTGATGAGTGTTTTCTACAAAACTGTAGATATGCACTCAGAGCAACCCGTACCTTAATTCATCCTATCATGATACACATCTGGCGCGCACTGCGTTCAAACGATGATATTGGCGCCATCAGTGGCGTTGGTGACGAAGATGGATGGGGTGAGGCCAGCCGCCGCCTGATACAACGTATTCATGTTTTCGGTGAAGGCGGAAGCGTGTTCGCTGGCGACCAGTGCCACCGCGCAGCCACCAAAGCCACCGCCGGTCATGCGCGCGCCGAAGCACCCGGGCTGCTCTAATGCCAGCGAAACCATAGTGTTCAAGGCGCTGTTGGTGATCTCGAAGTCATCGCGCATGCTGGTGTGGCTGGCATTCATCAACATGCCCAACCGCACTGCGTCGCCATTGCTCATGGCATCTGCGGCTTGCAGGGTACGGTCATTTTCGGTGATCACATGGCGTGCGCGGCGGCGAATAACTGGTTCAAGCTCGTGCTCGCGAGCCTCAAAAGTACGAAGGTCTACGTCGCGCAAGGCAGGAACGCCGAAGAAGGCGGCGGCAGCTTCGCATTGTTCGCGGCGTTCGTTATAGGCACTGGTGACCAGCTCGCGGCGGGTGGCAGTATCCATGATGGCGATCACGGTATTTTCGGGCAGCGGTACAGGGCGGGTATCCAATGAGCGGCAGTCAATGAGTACGGCGTGACCGGCTTTGCCAGTGGCAGAGATCATTTGATCCATGATCCCGCTTTTGACTCCGATCCATTCATTTTCGGCGCGCTGGCATAACCGCGCCATCACCGGACCATCCCAGTGAAAATTGGAGGCTGTTGCAAATGCGCGCGCTGTCGCCAGTTCAATGGCGGCTGACGAGGACAGCCCCGCGCCAATCGGCACGTCTCCGGCAATCGCGCCATCCCAACCCACCAGCGGATCGTTGGCATCGCTCAATGACCATGCGACGCCTTTCACATATTCCGCCCAGATTTCTAAGGAATCCTCAACGCGCACTAATTCTGAGGGCGAAAATTGAGTAACTTGATCGTAGTCGCTGGAATAGATGACTACGTAATCATCCGAGCGCGGCTTAAGCGCAATGATGATTTCGCGCTCGATTGCCATAGGCAGCACGAAGCCATCATTATAATCAGTATGTTCGCCAATAATATTGACGCGGCCCGGGGCACGAACGACAATACTAGGCGACTCTCCAAATTGTGCTTTGTAGGCCTGAATGGCGCGGGTGACGAGCGCTGAAAGCATAAAACCTCTAGATGTGTTCATCGCTGCAAAACACTGTTGATTATAGC
The DNA here is from genome assembly GCA_014879665.1 of Anaerolineae bacterium. Classification (GTDB taxonomy): domain Bacteria; phylum Chloroflexota; class Anaerolineae; order Aggregatilineales; family Phototrophicaceae; genus Flexifilum. Next base: position 1,391 of record JACSRP010000213.1, read on the forward strand.
GCGTTCAGCGGCGGCACTGGTAAAATTTGTACCTATGAATGAAAAAACAAATCTGCGTTGGGCGGAAACATGGGGCATGATCGGCCACGAATGGGCGATCAGCCAACTGCGTAAAAGCCTGCTGAATCACCGCGCGCGGCATGGCTATTTGATCGTCGGGCCGGAATCGGTTGGCAAGGAGACGCTGGCACGTGCTTTTGCGATGGCGCTGAACTGCCTGCATAAAAGCGAAGATAAACGACCGTGCGGGGAATGCTCATCCTGCCAGCGCATCCTCAGTGGCAACCATCCTGATATTTTGTATTCGCAGCAGGATAGCCACACCGGCGCGCTGAAAGTGGAAGAAGTGCGCTCATTTGCTTCTAAATTGGCGCTGAAGCCGTATGAGGCGCGCCACCGCGTCGCTATTCTGCGTAATTTTGACCGTGCCCAGCCGCTGGCGCAGGATGCGCTGCTCAAAACGCTGGAAGAACCCGCGCCACATTCGATGCTGATTTTGCTGGCGGAAGACATTGGGCGAATTTTGCCGACCATCACCAGTCGCAGCCAGATGATCATGCTGCGGCCTGTACCTGCGCGGGCAATTGCGCTGGCGCTGCGGGATGAGTACGGAGCGGATGAATCGCAGTCGGTGCTGCTGGCACAGCTTTCAGGGGGCAGGCCGGGTTGGGCGATTCGCGCAGCAGAACAGCCGGAATTGTTGAATGAACGGGCAGAAGGTTTGGAACAGTTGCAAACACTGCTTGGCGAAAACCGTGCCGGACGGTTTGCGGCGGCGGAAACATTGAGTAAGGACAAAGCCGTGTTATTAGACCGGCTGGAATTATGGCAAACCTTCTGGCGGGATGTGATGCTGCTGGCGGAGGCGTCCGGCATTCAGGCTGCAAATGTGGATAAACAGGATTACCTGAGCGCGCTGGCAGGGTATCTCACGCCGGAAGAAGCGTTGAAGGCGTTGAAAGCCACACGTGAGCTAATCAGTACGTTAAGCAGCACGAATGCAAATGCGCGGCTGGCGCTGGAAGTGTTGCTGCTAGATTATCCGGGACTTTAGGGATTCTATACTGCGCGTGGTATTGCGCGAAAAGCTGCCACTTGCCCGGATGCGCGGCGCGTCCCTGTATCTACCGTTTAACGGGCATTGGTACTGCCTGCCTCTGCACAGGCTGTGGGCTGTGCGCTACAATAGATTGAATATCGTTCAGATCCATCACTTATCTTCAACCTTTTAACGTTCACCTTTTCACCCAAGGTATTTGCGAATGGCGCTGCGCATTTTTAACGTACTCGGACGCGAAAAACAGGACTTTGTGCCGCTGGTTAAAGGGCAAGCCAGTATGTATGTGTGCGGGCCTACAGTGTATGACTACAGCCATATCGGCCACGCTAAGAATTACATCGCCTTCGATGTGATCGCGCGATATTTACGCTCGACGGGGCTGGATGTGCTATATGTGCAGAACATCACTGATGTCGGGCATTTGCTGGACAGCGGCGAAGATCGCATTCTGAGGAAGGCAGCACAGGCGCAGGCCAAGCCGATGCAGATCGTGGAAACGTATACGCGCGCCTATTTTGAGGCGATGGATAAACTGGGCGTGCAGCGCCCGGACATTTCGCCGCGTGCCAGCGGGCACATCCCCGAAATGTTTAAGATGATCGAGACGCTGCTGGAGAAGGAAAACGCCTATGTTGCCAACGGCAGTGTGTATTTTGATGTAAGCACCGACCCGAATTATGGCAAGCTTTCCAACCGCCGCTTGCAAGAGCAGGAGGCAGGCACGCGGGAAGCAGTGCGCGGCGAGAAACGCAATCCGGAAGATTTCGCGCTGTGGAAGCGCGCCGAACCAGAACACATTTTGCGCTGGGACAGCCCGTGGGGGGAAGGTTTCCCCGGCTGGCATATTGAATGCTCGGCAATGTCGCTGAAATATTTGGGACCAAGCTTTGATATTCACGGCGGTGGCATTGACAACATCTTCCCGCATAATGAGAGCGAGATCGCCCAGAGCGAGTGCGCGAACGACGCTGAATTTGCCCGCTACTGGATTCTGGTGGGCAGCCTGACGGTGGACGGCATCAAGATGTCGAAAAGCCTCGGCAATTTCATCACCATTGAAGATGCGCTGAAGCAGTTTCCCGCGCCGGTGATCCGTTATTTCATGCAGAGTGTGCATTACAGCAACCCGGTGGATTATAGCGATGAGGCTATGCACGGCACGGCGCGCGGCTGGGAACGGCTGGCGAATGCAGTCCGGCTGGCGCGGCAAATGAGGCAAAACGCAGCGACTGGAGACGATGGCGGCACGTTTGTGGAACGACTGAACAGCTTACATGCTGATTTTTCGGCGGCGATGGATGACGATTTCAACACGCCGCAGGCGATTGCCGGCTTACAGGAATTTACGCGAGACGTGAACAGCTTCTTGAACAGCGGCACTACGATCGGCCGTAATACGCTAGATTCGATACTGGACACTTATGAAACGACAGCGGGCAGCGTGCTGGGTATTCTGCCATCTGCTGAAGCTGACAGCGGCAGCGTCCAACGCGAAACCTCGTTGATCCAGATGTTGATTGATCTGCGGATGCAGGCTCGCAAGTCCAAAAACTGGGCGGAAAGCGACCGCATTCGCGACGAACTGGCTGCGATTGGCGTGATTTTAGAAGACCGCGCCGATGGGACGGTGTGGAAGATGGGGTAGGATGGCGAGTGCTGAGCTCTGAGTAAAAAAATGTTGGTAAGACTCGAAAGTTTATGACCTGGAACTCACCTAAAAGAGAAGTTTCCACAGCAAACCTGTGGTGTATCATGCTGCGTCCATTTTCAGACAAGTGGGCGAACACACCGGTTCACCCCTACGAATCCATGACAGTGACTAACTAATTTGCTCCAGAAGCTGTTGAAGTACAGGGCGAATCTGACGGATTTCTTCCCGGTGCGCGGCGGTCAATTCTGAGAGCAGTTCAGCGCCACGCGGCGTGAGCGCAATATAGACCTGCCGGCGATCTTCCGTTGCGGGGACGCGCTCGACCAGCTCTTGCGCGACCAGTCGGTTGACCAACCCGACCGCGCTATGATGTTTGACTTGCAGGCGCTCTGCAAGTTCGGTCACGGTCACCAGATCGCGCCCCGGAAACCCTTTAATCGTCAACAACGCTTGATGCTGCTGTGGGGTTAAGCCAACTCTGATTGCAGCTTCTTCACTAAAACGCATAAACTGGCGCAGATGATAGCGAAATGCGGCCAGTGTTTCGTATTCTCCCTGCGTAATTTCCCTGTTCTTCATGTCTCGTGCGAGCAGCCTTTCTCCAGATCGTGATTTGATATTTTTGCGCGAAACAAGATCAAAAGATAGTTAACTGTATCTTGTTTTGTATCGTATTGCGATATAAAATTTTCTAGGTTATTGATGAATACTACCCGCCCCGTTGGAGAAACGAATGACTGAACATGTAAAACCCGATGTGCGTGCGAACAATACGCCTGCACAAAGTGCCACCGCCCGTCTGGTTCAACTTTCAATTCTGGCGGCCATCGTCGGCGTGATCGCCGGTTTCGTGGCCTATTTGCTGGTATCCCTGATTGGATTGATCAGCAATCTGGTATTTTTCCAACGGATTGGTCTGGAAATTCCGGATTTGACCAATCATAACCTCGGCCCATGGGTGATCGTGGTCACGGTGGTTGGCGGCTTGATCATCGGCTTCATGGCGCGCTATGGAACATCAAAAATTCGCGGTCACGGCATCCCTGAGGCGATGGAAGCCATCGTGATCAACCGGAGCCGAATTTCCCCGCTGGTCATGCTGCTGAAGCCACTTTCGGCGGCGATTGCGATTGGTACCGGCGGCCCGTTCGGTGCAGAAGGGCCGATCATTCAGACGGGCGGCGCGTTTGGCTCAATCATCGGGCAATTTTTACATGTGACGGCGGCAGAACGAAAAGTACTGCTGGCCTGCGGCGCGGCGGCGGGTATGGCGGCCACCTTCAGCACGCCAATTGCGGCGGTGATTCTGGCGATTGAGCTGCTGCTGTTTGAGTTTAAGTCGCGATCATTCATCCCACTGGTGATTGCCACCACCCGCGCCACGACGGTACATTTCGGGCTGATGGGGCGCGGCCCGATGCTGGAAGTAAACCCGCTTGATTTTGGTATCCCGAACGGGCTGCCGTTCTATCTGATTCTAGGGGTGATCTGCGGAGTATTCGCAGTCGGGTACAGCAAGGCGCTTTACTGGTTCGAAGATCTATTTGAACGGCTGCCGATCCATTCGATGTGGTGGCCAGCAATTGGCGGGCTGGTGCTGGGCATCGTCGCGCTATTTGTACCGCGAGTGCTGGGCGTGGGCTATGGCAATATCTCTGGCATCATCAACAATGAATTTCCGATAACGGTACTGCTTTCAATTGTTATATTCAAAAGCTTGGTGCTGTTTGTAACGCTGGGTTCAGGCACATCGGGCGGTTTGCTAGCGCCAACCTTCATGGTGGGCGCGGCGCTGGGGGCGCTCTTTGCGATGGCGGTCAATGCCATTTTCCCCGAAGCGAACCTTTCACCCGGTGCCTATGCACTGGTGGGTATGGCGGCAGTATTTGGCGCGGCATCGCGGGCAACCTTCACCTTCATTATTTTCGCCTTCGAAATTACCCGCGACTACAACTCGATTCTGCCGCTGATGCTGGTATGTGTGATCGCCGAGCTGATCGCGCTGCGCTTTATGAAGAACTCGATCATGACCGAAAAACTGGCACGCCGCGGCCTGCGTATTCATCAGGAATATGAAGCTGACGTGATGATGCAAGTCTCCGTTGCCGATGTGATGGATGTAGATCCGCCGACGATTCCGGATACGATGCTGATTTCAGAATTAGCAGATCGGATCGCCAAGAATGACCGTGAGCTAACGCGCCGGCAGGGGCTGATCATCGTGGATAAAACCGGGGCGCTGGCAGGGATTATTACACGGGGAGACATTTTACGGGTGCTTGAGCAGAGCAAGGAAGAACCGGTGACGGTGCTGGAGGCTGGAACCCGCGCGCCGCTGGTTGCCTATCCTGATGAACTGGTGCACGAAGCGCTAGATAACATGCTGCAAAACGATGTTGGCCGTCTGCCGGTGGTCAGCCGCGAAGATTCCCGAAAGCTGGTTGGCTATTTAGGGCGCGCGGCCATTTTGGAGGCGCGCATGAAACGCCTGCATGAGGAAAGCGTCATTGAGCCGGGCTGGTTGCAAACATGGCGATCAGCAGGCGAAAGCACGCGGCAACCTGAACCAGAAGAATGAAGTCGCTTTCCCGCAATACAAGGGTTGTCTGGTATCATCATAGAGGTGCAAACGCACCTCTATTTTTTTGAGAGAATTCACTGGATTAAGTTTCGTCGCTGCAAGGACAACAGGCATGACTGAATTCATTTACGGCCACTGGGCAATTATGGAAGCTCTGCGCGCAAACCGGCGGCAGATGGAACAGCTTCTAGTGACCGAGACCGTCGAAGAAAAAGGCATCGCTGCTGAGATTATGCAGACGGCGCAGGAAAAGGGTGTGAAAGTGCGCCGGGTGCCGCGGCGGATCATTGACGATCTGGCGAACAACGCTAATCATCAGAATATGGCGCTGCGGACAGGCGATTACCCTTATGTGAAGGTAGAAGATGCACTGGCGGTGGCACAGGCGCGAGGCGAGAAGCCGTTCTTGCTGCTGCTCGATTTGCTGAAAGACCCGCAGAACGTGGGCGGGCTGCTGCGTGTAGCAGACGCAGTGGGTATTCATGGCGTAATCTTACAAGATCGGCGCGGCGTCGGCGTGACCCCGGCGGTGGTTAATGCATCATCTGGCGCAGTTGAGCATCTGAACGTGGTACAGGTGACGAATCTGGTACAGGCGATGCGCGACTTGAAAGAACAGGATGTATGGCTGGTGGGGTTAGATATTGGCCCGAACGTGCCCCCAATTGATAAAGTAGATTTGAATATTGGCATCGGGTTGGTGCTGGGCAGTGAAGGCGAAGGGATGCGCCGGCTTGTGCGGGACACCTGCGATCTGCTAGTTTCGCTGCCGATGCGCGGGCGAGTCGCCAGCTTGAATGTGGCGACGGTAGGCGCAGTGGCACTTTATTCAGCATGGCAAGCGCGCGGTTGGGCGGGCTGGGCGCATGCCTAAAGGCTGATCGCCCTTCAACCCCTAACCCATTCTCCCACTCAGGCAGAGAGAATGGGAAAAGGACGCAGCCTGCTCAAAATCCAGGCTGTTTTTATATATTTGCATGTTCAGGAAGTGATAGAGATGACATCGGCAGAAATTACCTTAAAAGATGGTTTCAAAGCGGAAGCGTTCCTAGGCAATCACCTGATCATCGCGGATCAGTCTGTAGCCGATGGTGGTTCTGACGAGGGGCCGACGCCCAAGCAATATCTGGTTGCCGCATTGGGAACCTGCACGGCGGTCACGGTCAAAATGTATGCGCAGCGTAAAGGCTGGCCGCTGGAAGCAGTGGATGTACAAGTGAGCGTTGAGAGCTTCAAAGCGCTGGATTACCCGGACTATAAGGGCGATGCAGATGTGGTGAATGAATATCGGCAGGTAGTGACGTTCAAGGGCGACCTGACTGAAGAACAGCGTTTGCGGCTTCTGGAAATTGCCGGGAAATGCCCGGTGCATCGCATCTTGATGCAGCCGAGCATCATGATTGAGACGATGGCCGGCAGCGAAGCGGCGATGCCGCCTGAAGAATAGCCAACTTATCATAGCGATCTTGCCGCAATACATGTAGGATAAGCTGTGATTAAGGGGGAATAATGACTAACACAATACCTGTTGAAGTGTTCTTAGATAATATCCGCACCCTGCTCACTGAAACCTTTGAGCAGGTGCGGGGCATTTATCTGGATCGCGGCACATCGCTGTTTGAAACTCTGGAAACGATTACGCCTGAAATGGCCTCAATTCCAGTTTCGGCTACCTGCGCTACGCTGGCGGCGCAAGTAGAGCACACGACATTTTATATTGATCTGCTGGTCGGAAATCTCACCGGCAACCCGCCGCAGCAGGTGGACTGGTCGGAAATCTGGAATCGGGTGAGTGCGGTGACGCCGGAAGCATGGGAAACTAGCAAAGCACGCCTGAAGTCAAGTTATCAGCGGGTGCTGGCGGTGCTTGATGGCGTAAAATGGGATGATAATAGGCGCGTTGGCGAAATCATCGCGATTGTGGCCCACACTGCTTACCATCTAGGTGAAATTCGCCAGGCGCTGTGTACGCTGCGCTGAAATTGGGGGCGGCGCTCACGATGTAAGGCGCGTCAGAAAGCGGTACCCGCCGGATATGATCCTGACAGGAAGCGCGTGGGCAGTAAGCAAGGTGCGTCTCTATCAAGATTTGAAAAGAGCGCCATCAACGTGCATTCAAGAGAAAATATCATTATTAGATTTTGGTCTGCTTCACCCGGCAAAGTATGGACAAGTTGGCGTTTACTGATTTTTGCGCTTACCTCTGGTATGTGGTTATTTGCACTCGCATTCCCTAAAAGCCTGAATATATTCCTATATTTGATTGCCGCAGCACTAGTTATTAGTGTCGCGCGTTTGCGAACTCTTCGTCACCCGCTCCCCAAAAACAAAATCTATGATGTTGTAACAATATTATGTGTCATTATTGCCGTTGTCTTGTTGATGTTTGTGCTGCTGCTTTCTAACTCGGATTTTAGCCTTGTTCTGATAATGACTAATATCGTCATGTTTACGTTTGCAGTAGTGCTTATCAGTCATTTTGACACCAAGACAACAAATTCTACATCAAGGGGTATTTCCTTATTTATCCTTATTTTGTGCCTAATGCTTGGGCTTGTGTTGTTTACCGTTTTTTTTACCGCTTCTTATCTCCCTGCTGCCCAATTAGGCGGGGATGAGGCTGGATGGACGAACTATGCACTTACCTATCTACGTGAGGGTCAAATTTACTACCAGTTTATGGGCGCTCAACCAATCCCAGTTACCCCCGGTGTAGGCTACTGGGTTGTTCTTTACGCGGCCTGGTTGCAAAGGTTTGGGGTTAGCGAATCCAGTGGGCGATTATTCATTTTTGTGGTTTATTTACTTGGCGTAGGTGCGGTTGGTATTGCAAGTTGGCGAATTTTTTCCTCAAAGCGACATAACAACAATAACGAAATCGGCAAGCTTGCAGGAGTGATTGCAGCATTGATCATGGCAAGCAGCCTACTCGTTCATGAATTCCGCCTCGTACGCCCTGAAATAGCGTTGATTATTCCCGGCGCTTTCATATTATGTTTGTATTTCGCGGAGACTCGCTCAAAGTGGTCTCGATTTATTGTTGGTCTAGGGATGGGAGGACTAGCGGGTATCAGTTTAGAAATTCATGCCGCAGGAATAACGTGGATTATAACCGTCGCCGTCATCCTAACATGGGATATGTTGAGTCAATGGCGCAAACATAGTCCTTTTCTCGATATGCGTTTCTTAGGGGCGGCAATTGGAGGAGTAGGAGTAGCGATACTGTATGTCAATCTCCATATTTTAATTTTGCCTGATCCGGGCTATTTCTTTAGCAACCTCAATCAGGGGCGCGGTTTTTTAACACGAATTTTTGACTTGTCGCAGCTATTAGAAACGCTTATTCGTTATAGTCTTTACGCACCCTTTGAGCTTATCGCGGCAGGCATGGGGATTTTAGGATTGGTTGTACGTAATACACTGCTTGACCGTCAACTATTGCGATTCTTTGCTGTTACAGGAATCAGTTATTACGTTTTTGTGCCAGATGCTTCCAAATATTTCGTTGTTTTTACACCTCTTATCGTGCTATCGCTTACATCACTGATTATTTATGGGTTTCAAGGGGGAGGAGATCAAGTCCGATTCTCGATTTCGACCAGGGGACAACAAGCTCGGATTATGGCGCTTATAGCACTAGTTGCACCGCTTGCAATCCATCTTGTTCCCGTAATTTCATTGGAGAATCCTTACCCTCCGCATCAAGTCGGATCAAAAGATGAAGTTTTGCGAACATTTTCCGATTCCGACACGGTTATCGTAGGCGACATTGATAGTTATTGGTCATTTACAGACTATCCTAATTTCTACTCAATTATGGCCGAAATTGAAGCGCCAAAATCTATTGAAAATATAAATACCCATCCCTATGGCATATGGGATCTCATTGAGCCAGATGTTGTTGTACAGACCAATCCGCCTATATTTGTGCAAATTGTGCCTCATCTCTCCCGTTATTTGGTGGACATGAATTATCAGCAGATCGCAGTAATTATTGATGAGCATGGTATTGAATCAAACGTCTATTTACGGCCCGGATATTCGCCTTCTAGTACAATACCCACACAAAACTTGCACCTGTTAGGAATTTAATCTGAAAATCTCTCTCAAAATTTGGGAAGTGAATCCCTAACAGGCGCTGTGTACGCTGCGCTGAAATTGGGGGCGGCGCTCACGATGTAAGGCGCTCCCTCAAAATAGCGATTAGCATGGTGATATTGTCAATTTCACCGAGCGGCTGGCTGAACCAGATTTCACCCTGCTGATCGCGAATGACCAGCTGACCGCCGCTGAGGGTGTAGCCGGAAAACTGCCCCCAGATGAGCGTGCTGTTATCGGCGTTTAGCCCTTCGCGAGTGGCTGAAAGTTGATCGCCAAAGGCGAGGGAATCTCCTTGATCGAAGGCGGCTTGTAAGCGAGGAATGAGCAGGGCGTTGACCTGTTCGGATAGTTTTGTGCCCAGCTCACCTGCGCGTTTGTACCAGTCACCGTTAATGATCATCACATCGCCATTACGCACGACCACCCGGTAACGGTAGCGATTGCGGCGAATCAGGCCGCCGAAATAGCGCAGCCTTTCAGCATGCAGGCGGATGGCGACGATCTCTTCATAATGAAAGGGGGCGGTGTTGGAGCCTTCCTGATAGGTGAAACCGCGCTCATATAAGATGATTTCGCGGTTCCAGATATGCAGGATGTACCAGCCCATGCCCAGCGCCAGCCCGGACATTAAGATTACGGTCAGCGGAGGCGCCCACCACTCAGAGATTGCCGCCACCGTGAAATTGAGGATTAACGCAGCAATACCACCAATGATCGCGGCGATGAATAGTGCGCGAATTCTGTCGCTGGGATAGTTTGCCAGCGGTTTTCCTAAAAGTGGGTCTGATTCCAGCCCGACAGCCGCCAATGCTGCGTCATCCTTCCGGTAGGGCTACAGATAGATTATCGAAATTAACGCGCGCCCCAAGGCGGTTGGCAGCACCCGCCACCAGCCCGATTTGCCCCTGGCTGTAGGTGTCGTCGGTGGCTTCGGCAGCGAATTGATCGTTGATGTATAACGCCAGATAATGACCATTGCAGATGGCGCGAATATGGTTGCTGCCCGGCGCGGCGTTCACGATGTCTGAAGCTGTCCAGTCTACAAGCGGGATAATATCCCGACCGCGGGCGCGCATAATTGCAAACTGACCTGTGCCTTGCAGCAGGAATAGATACCCGTCGCCGTGGTTTGCCGCGGCTTCGGGGGATTGAGTAGAAGCTTCTGTCGCTTCGGGTGTGACTTCTATAGTTGCTTCGGCTTCAAGCGCGGCCTCAGCGGTATTTTCCGGCGTATCGGTTAAGATGGCTAACAGCTCAGCGTCAGGAGTGCTTGCCAGACCAACATTCCCGCGCACACGGCACATCACGCCGTACACCGTTTCCGGGGATTCGCTGGTTTGTTCGGCGTCTACATCAATGATCACATCTGAGTGCGGGTTTCCCCACTGTCCCCACCAGAGCGTATTATCACCCGTTGTAACATCAATGCGGTAGACGCCATCGCGCACACGCAGAGTCGCACCATCATAGCTGCCTTCTTCAAAGCTAGCGGACTGTGAAAAGTCGTTGAAATAGACTTCGTCGCCGCGTGTCACCTGTTGCAGCGGCTGCCCGCTCTGGCAGGCGCTTAAGAACAGCAGCGCCGTCGCGCCGATCCATAGAATCTTCACCAGAGTCGTCCTTTTCGATGCGTATACGCGCAGAATTTAACACATCTGGCGGATTTCAAGGTGAAATGTCCGTTACCCTGCCTAACACGTTGTTTACTTTGCCTTCTGAATAGCATTGAGGTTCAAATTTCTTTTCCAGCGCTCCAGCCAACCGGCCTGTGTCGAATGCAATACCGCATGATTTGCCAGCGGCGTCCAGAAACAGGTGAACGTCCAGCCCATATCAGCGGGATGATCCCAACGCTCAGGGGTTTGCTGCGCCGTTCGCAGGTGAAAGAAGGTGCGGCGCTGGCTTTCGACCAGCAGGGCAGCGGGCAATTCGCCTACGATGTGTTCATAGATGATTTGCCCATCCTGCATACGCTCATTTTCGTAGCGCACACGGGCGAGATTATCGTGTACTGAGAGGCGTTGAACCTTTGCCCCGCGCTGAAGCTGCGCGAAATGCGGCATACCTTCCGGGTTGTGCAGGGTGAATGCTTTAAGCAGCGCCAATTGCCCGTCAAGGATAGGGACGATCTCAACGCCTAGCACCTGTACCCATTCCCATTGATCCAGCCCGGTTTCTTCAAAGGCTTCTCGAAAAGCCGCTTGTTCGGGTATTTCATCAATTTCAACTGTTCCCGCAGGCAGCTGAATTCCAGCGTTCGGATGCTGGAACATCAATAGTTCTATGCCTGACGGCGTTTCCCGCGTGATAAACAGAGTCACTTTCTCGATGAATGACGCATTCATGGCGTTTCGGCCATGAACTGCGCGGCTTCTTCAGCAAAAACGGAGAGGCTCTCTTTAGGCGTGCCATCAGCCCTGAGCAGGCCAAGCGTACAGAGAAAGCTGAAAAAACGCTCGTCGGTTAGTCCGTAATATGCTTCAAAAGCATGGCACAACTGCTCGTTAAAATCGTGCAGTATGAAATAGTTGAGGAAGGGAATTCGATCCCGATTATTCGACCATGCTTCAAAGACATGGTGAACAAATTCTGCCTGTTCGCTTTCGCTGCTATGGTTTATTTCACCGCTGGGATAACCAACTTCCTGTAAGACCACCGGCGCGGCGCGCACAAATTCCTCTGAATAGGCGGCCATCGCCGGAAAGTCGGTTTCGGGCAGGGCGCTGTTTTCTGCGCTAAAACCTTCGCCTAGCGGATAGTAGGTCACGATCAGCACGTCGCTGACAGCATTGAGCGCGGCGACTTCCTCCGGGAATGCCTGAATGCCACCATAAGTGACAGTGACGCCGATTTGCAACCACGGCGCGCGCTCGCGGGCATAATTGGCGGCGGCGCTGTAGAAAGTGGTGAAGGCCGACCATTCTTCAGGATGATTTCCGAGATAGACATCTACTTCGTTGCCGATAGAGAAATAGCGAATACGTTCATCGAAAAGCGGCAGTAGTTGATTTAGAAACGCTTCAAAACGCGCGATCATGATAGGATCATCGAATGGCAGATCCATGAGATCATCGGGCGTTTCTTTATCGGTTGTATTCAACGGCTGAATGCCGAATTCATAGACCAGATTGGCGCGGCTGTTGAGATAGGTCAGGTTATCGGCCGGTTCTGATACGTCAATCTGGCCTGATTCTGGCTCAAGATCAGACCATGAATAGGTTAGGGCTGCGCCGGTGATGCCCAAGTCCAGCCCCAAATCTACGGCTTCTATATAGGTTTCAACGGTGAATTCGGGTACCGAACGCGGAAAGAGTGAAATAGCGAGGATGGGAGCTTCATCCTGCGCGGAAAGTGCCGGGACTAGCGCCAGAAATAATAGGGTGAGGACAATTTTTTGAAGCCACTTGTACTTCATTCTGGCTCTCCAGCGGGAACGGGTGTTATTTACTGGTGATGGCGGTCATTGAGAATCTATATTTGTTTACATAGCCCAAGTTATTCTTAATTTACCATAAGAAATTTTTCGCCTGTTGACTGAACCTCTCTAACGTGATTCGTGTAATCTACATAGATTTGCATCTTGTAACCCATCCGGTGACGTGATAAGTTTTTGTAACACGTTCCAATGATGGGACGACAGTATAAGTTTTTTTTGGGAGGATACGCTACATGAAGGCATCTCGTTTTGTAGTCGTCGCTCTCGTGGTGTTGATGCTCGCCGTAGTTGGCGGCGGCGTCATGGCACAGGATGGCGGCAGTATTGTTACCGGTATTTCCATGGCTAGTGGTGATCTTCTCACCATTGACCCAGCGCTGTCAGAAACCAGCTCGCAGATCGAGGTCATCAACCAGATTTTCCTCGGTGTGACTGCGCAGGATGTGGTCACAGCTGCAACCGGTCTCGGCCTGGCGACTGGCTTTACGGCTGAACCTCAGGATGATGGCTCCGTAGTTTACACCTTCAGCTTGATCGAAGGCGTGCCTTGGGTTCGCTACAATGCTGAAACCGGCGCGGTGGAACCACTGACCGATGCTGATGGCAACCCGATGACGGTGACCGCGCAGGACGTAGTATACGGTATGCGTCGTTCGCTGGACCCGGTCACGGCCTCCCCATACTCTTACGTGCTGGTTCCGTATGTGAAGGGCGCTGCTGAATTTAACGCTGGCACCGGCGCAGCCGAAGATGTTGGTGTAGTGGCTGTGGACGATCTGACTGTTCAGATCACCGCCCCGGATGCCGCCAGCTTCGCCCCTGCAATTTACGGTCTGTGGATGTCTCGCCCGCAGCCGCAGGCGATCATCGAAGAATTTGGTGATATTTGGACTGAACCGGAAAATATTGCTACCAATGGCCCCTTCGCGCTGAAGGAATGGGCGCACGACGAATCTGTCACTCTGATTCGCAACCCCTTCTGGCCCGGCAGCGAAACCGTTCCTCAGGCTCAGTTGGAAGAAGTGACCCTGCGCTTCCTGGATACCCCGCAGCAGTTTGCTGAGTATCAGGCGGGTACGATTGACGCAATTCAGGTGCCTGTTGATCAACTCCCCTTCGTGCAGGCCGATCCTACGCTGTCGGCTGAATATGTGACTGGCGGCAATCCCTGCACCTATTATGTTGGTTTCGATAACACCGAAGGCCCCTCGGCCAATGCACACTTCCGCCGCGCGCTGAGCATGTCCATTGACCGTCAGGCGATCATTGACAACATTCTTCTGGGTGGGCAG
>JACSRP010000228.1 GCA_014879665.1 Anaerolineae bacterium
GCATGCAGCACCGCTTCGGCAATGTCTTTCATCGTGGTAAGGACAATCGTCACCTCTTTTGTAGGTAATTCGTTACTCGCCATACAGAATCTCATCGAATAAGCTGTTTTGAATTTATAATACCCGTAAATCCTTTTGGCCTACAAAGGAAGTACGTATGCATGAAACCGTGCGCGTTCTCATTGCCGATGATCATTCAGTGGTAAGGTTGGGATTGCGAACCCTGCTGGAGCACCATCAGTTTCAGGTCGTCGCAGAGGCCTCTACTGGCGAAGAAGCCGTGTCCAAAGCTCGCGAATATAAACCTGATGTGGTCATTCTAGATATTCGTATGCCCGGCATTTCTGGCATTGAGGCATGCCGCCAAATCGTCTCGTCCGTAGAGCATTGCCGCGTCATCATGCTCACCACTTATGCCGAAGACGAACTTCTTTTCGCGGCCATTCGCGCCGGAGCTTCAGGTTATGTGCTCAAACGCATTGGCGATAATGATCTCGTGCAGGCTGTCGATCGCGTCAGTCGTGGCGAAAACATCCTCGATCCAGCCTTGACCGTCACCGTCTTCACCGAAATGCGCAAGGCCGATAAAGCGCAGCAGGCCGCTGCCTTTAGCGACCTCACCCCGCAAGAATTACTGGTACTTTCTCTCGTCGCCCACGGCCTAACCAACCGGCAGATCGCCGTCAAGCTTTATCTAGGGGAAGGCACCGTCAGAAACTATGTCAGCAGCGTGCTGGCAAAGATCGATGTCGCCAACCGCGCCGAAGCAACCGCCTACGCCGTCAAACACAACATTGACGACATCGTGCCTCCACCCTCCAAATCATCCAGTTAGAATCATCCCCCCGCCTTTCCTCCCCTCGCCGTGTACGGCGAGGGGAGCGAGGGGTGAGGTTTCCCTAAGCAAGCGAGGTTCGAGGTCCGTAGGGACAAAGCACGCCGCGCCCACCGCATAAAAACACCCTATCCCCCCGCCTTTCCTCCCCTCGCCGTGTGCGGAGAGGGGAACGAGGGGTGAGGTTCCCCTAATGCTTTGGGGAGGGGATCATGGGACGCAGCACAGCAGGTGAGGGTCTAGACGCTAGCGATCCAAGCGCAGATGATAAAAATCTCGAATCAGTTCACTTTTAACAGTCGTTCCCTCATTCCTCATCACTTCTGCCCCCCCACCACCAGCACAGGTTGCGCCGCCGCGCCCAGTACCTGCCCGGTCACGCTGCCATGCAGCAAGCGGTCTATCCCCGTCCGCCCATGCGTAGACATCACGATCATGTCTACACTCAATGAATTGGCGACGCGCGTAATCACCTGTGCGGGCTCGCCTACTTCAACGCAAATTGTGGTCGGGTAGCCATGCTCGCGCAGGGTATCCGCCGCCTCTTCAAGATGGCGTTTAGCGGCTTCAAACCCATTGCTCACGATGCTATATTCCGGGTTCAAATTCATCTTCGGGTTAGGATCATAGGTCAGAATATCCGAGTCCTGCACCACCATCAGCAAAATAATTTCGCACTGCGTTTTCACCACCCGCTCCGCGAAATTCAATGCCGTATTCGACAGTGAAGACCCATCCAGTGGAATCAATATACGCGACAACATCTCTAATATCCTTTCCTCATTTATCCGCATGGTATCTGAATTTACATGTCGAAAATAAGGAATGAATGTCATCAAATCCGCTGACAAGCCTCACTACAACGGCGCTTTTTCCTCAACCAACGGGCGGCCGGGCAGCATGCCGCTTTTTACGCGCCGCCCCTAAATCACCCGATCATTCCCCCCATCAATCGGAATTTGAGCGCCCGTCGTCCGTGAAAACACCGGCCCGCACAGCTCCGCCGCCAGTTCACCCACATCGCGGCTGGTCACTTCAACTTTCAGCACATTGTTGGTCTTATACTGTTCCACCGTCAGCCCGTAATGCCTAGCGCGATTTTCCAGCACTTCCGGTGTCCATAGGCCTGTATCAAACACCGCGTTCGGATGCACCGTATTGATCCGTATGCCATCCTCGCCCCACTCCAGCGCCGCCACCCGCGCCAATTGCGTCATCGCCGCCTTTGAGGCTGAATACGCCGCCGCGCCTGGCCCCGGCGCCGGCACATTCTTCGAGCCGATCACCACCACCCGCCCGCCGCGTGGCGCCAGTTTCAACAGGGGGTGTGCCTCGCGCAGCAGCACCAGATTCGAATCCAGATTGATTCGCAGCACCTTGTCCCAATCCGCCAGCGAAAGTTTGGCAATCGGCGTGCCTGCCGGAAAAATGCCCGCATTCAGCACCAGCATGTCCAGCCCGCCGTAGCGCCTGACTGCCGCCTCAAATGCTGATGTAATTTGCGCCTCGTCCGTCAGATCGCAGCTTATCCCCAGATAATCCGGGCGCTTAAACAACGTCTCAATCGCCGGGTTAATATCCAGCGCCACCACCGCCGCGCCCCGCGCCAGCAGCGATTCCACGCAGGCTTTGCCAATCCCGCTGGCCGCGCCCGTCACCAGTGCAATTTCGCCTGTAAATACCGGCGCTTTGCCCCCCGCGCGCAGTTTCGCCTGTTCTAAATCCCAGTATTCGACATCGAAAATATCCTCAGCCGGCAGCGCCTCGTAATCTTGCATCGCCCGCGCCCGCGAAATCACTGCTATCGTATGCCGGTAAATATCCTCGGCAATCGCCGCTTCTTTAGCCGTCCTGCCAATCGTCAGCATCCCCCAATCCCCATCCAGCACAATCCGCGGCGCCGGATCAAGCATCGTCAGCGGGGTGGCGCTGCGTCCTTGATGAGCCTCAAAATAGGCGCGATATTCCTCGACATACGCCGCGATATCCCGCCCGATCAGCGGCAGCCGCTTGGTACGAATCACATGATCCGGAGTCAGCGGCCCCTGCTGCGCCACCTGCCGCACATCGGCGCGGCGGGCGAAGCTCAACGCCTGAATATCGTTGTGCGAAGCCACAATCACCGGAAAGCCTGCCGTATCCGAAAGTTCGTGCCGGAACGCCGCCAGCGGTAATCGCTGCGCTTCAGCCGGCGGCGCCACCTCTGGATACTCCACCATGAAGGCATGATGCCGTTCAAGATACCGCTCCGCTTCATCCACCAGCGCGATCATCCGCTCATAGCTTTCTTGCGCCGTCGCCCCAAACGTGAAAATGCCGTGTTTCAGCAAAATCATGCCCTGCGTGCCTTCATGCGCCTGTTCCTCAAATGCTTCAGCGCACCGCCGCGCCAGCTTAAAGCCCGGCATCACGTAGGGGACAATCACCATCCTGTCACCATAAATTTCTTCTATCTGCCTGCGTCCATCCGGCGTATTGGTGATCGCGATGATCGCGTCGGCATGGGTATGATCCACAAATGGATGCGGAATCAGCGCGTGCAGAATCGCCTCCACCGAAGGCGAAGGCGCGCCAGCGTCAATCATTGAAGTACGCAGTTCGTTCGCCATCTGAATATCCGAAAGCTCGCTCAGCATCGCCAACGCCAGCAAAACATCCATCTTGCACGGCGAAAAACCCTGCGGCAGAATAGTTTCAAGATCCCACCCGCTGCCCTTCACATACAAAATTTGCTGTTCGCGCCCAAATAAATCCGGCGTCAGCACCTTTACAGAGGTATTTCCCCCGCCGTGCATCACCAGCGTCTTATCCCGCCCCAGCAGCCGTGAGCTGTACACCCGCTGGTTCAAATCTCCGGCAAATTCAGCCGCTTCACGCGCATTCCATAACGATTGCATCGCTCAAATCCATTCGTTTAACAGTGTGTATCCCAATTGAGAGAGTGTTTGTAAACGCCCTATTTTTAATCCCGCCCCCACTCCGCTGAGTCATAGAAGACATGCCTTGCCCGCGCCCTTTCCCCTCAGCCATTGCAGTCGGGAGGGAAGTGAGGGATGAGGACTCTTGTGAACTAACCTTCAGCTTTTCCGCATCCTGCTATCATAACCTGAATCCCGCCCATCCCGCGTCACCCATCCCTCATCACTTCTTCTTTTCACTTCTCGCTTCTTTATTGTGCAACTTGCCCTGAATCATCCGCCCATTGAACGCCCTTTATTCCTTAATTTTCCCCCTAAACTTTATTCGCAGCCAATAATTGTGAGGTTTCCGCCAACTTATTTGTTGACAAAGCCTTTTGCGCAAGTTACGATTTGTTTGTGGGAGCGCTCCCAGAAATTATCAGGTGTATTGAAAGTGTCGCGCGTTTTTTGAAGATTTTTGATGAATGAACCTACCGGCGGCTCTCTTTGACCGGTCATCTCAAGCATCTGCGCCACATTTTCATAATCACCATAGATGCTGTGGCATACGACTCTCCCGCGTTGATTACCGCTAAAGGTGATCGGTGTTTAACGTAATACTCCATATGGTTTGGATCTGAGAGGAAGGAGCGCGTATTCGAAATTTCGTTGCAATGGGATGTCCGAAGCACCACCTAACGAAACAAACCTTTAGGGAGGCAATTTTTCAATGAAATCTAAAGCTCTACTTTTCGTAATCGTCGCCCTGTTCTCCGTGCTGGCATTCCCCGCACTGGCGCAGGATGGCCCCACTGAAATTACATGGTTCGTCGGCCTCGGCACCGGTACCGACACCGCTCAGCTCGAAGTTCAGCAGAACGTTGTGGATGCCTTCAATGCGTCCCAGTCCGATATTCACGTCACCCTCAACATTGCGCCGTCCTTCGAAACCGCCTGGGATACCTTCGCCACCCTCGTGGCCGCTGGCACCCCCCCCGATATCGTTGGCCCCATTGGCGTCGGTGGCTCTCACCGCGCTGAGTGGCTGGACATCGGCCCCTACATCGAAGAACTGGGCATTGACCTGAGCGTGTTCGACCCGTCATTGGTCGCCCTGTACGAAACCGCCAATCAGGGCTACAGCGGTTTGCCGCTGCTGGTCTATCCTTCCGTCACCTACTACAACCGCGACCTGTTTGATGAAGCCGGTCTGAACTATCCCCCTGCAGAATTCGGCGCCCCCTACGTGTGGCCCGATGGCACTGAAACACCCTGGGATTACAACACCCTCATCGAAGTCGCCAAGGTTCTGACCGTTGACGCCAGCGGCAATGACGCCACCAGCGCCGACCTCGACACCGCCAACATCGTTCAGTACGGCCTTAACTTCCAATGGGCGCGTATCCGTTTGATCTGGACTGACCTCCAGCCAGAAAACACCTACTACGATGCTGCCACCAACACCGTCTCCATGCCCGATAGCTGGCGTGAAGCCAGCCACTGGCTGCAGGATGCCATTTGGACGCACCACGTTATGCCCAACCGCGCCGCCGCCGTCAGCGAAGCGCTCGGTGCTGGCAGCGACAATATTTTCCAGACCGGCAAGCTCGGTATGGCCATCACCCCGCTGTGGTACACCTGCTGCATCGGCAACTCCGTCGGTAACTTCGAATGGGATATCGCCCCGGTGCCCGCTTCGCTCGACGGTGAACAGCACGTCGCAGCCGACGCCGATACCTTCCGTATTCCCGCCAGCACCCAGAATCCTGACGCCGCCGCCCAGTTCCTGTACTACCTGGCCACCGTCGGTATCGAGCAGTTGGCCCCCGCTTACGGCGGTATGCCCGCGCTGCCCGATTTCGCAGACTCCTACTTCGAAGCCAAAGACGCAGCCTATCCCTGGGGCGTGAACTGGCAGGTCGTCATTGACAGCCTCGAACACACCAACTCCGGTTCTCAGCACCACGAATCATGGCTGCCCAACTGGTCACAGGTCTATGACCGCGAATTTGCCTTCCAGACCGAAGTCGAAGGTGACACCGGCGCCGATGTGGATGTTGATGCCTCGTTGGATCAACTGATCATTGACGTTCAGTCCATCGTCGATCAGCCCGCGAGCTAATTTTTGTAGCACAGAAGGGCGTGCTCTGGCGCGCCCTTCTTCTAAAAATTCAAATTTGCCCTTTCATAATGCACTTCAATTTACAATAGTGATGAATCACCTTTGGAAAATTAGCTTACTGTTAGCTGAGTCCGACAGGAGAAGGTTATGGCTACCGTTGACCAGTCCCATACCGGGGCGCTCCCTCCAGAGGTGGCGCTCGTCGGGACGAAAAATAAATCCGGCTCATTACAACGCCAGCAGCGCATCTGGGGATGGATATTCCTCTCTCCATGGCTGATCGGCTTTGTCATATTCACAGCCGCCCCCATCATCGCCTCCTTCATTTTCACTTTCACCAGATTCAATCTGGGAGATGGCTCTGTCACCTTCGTCGGGCTGGACAACTGGAAGATGTTGTTCAGCGACCCGCTAACCCTGACCTCCCTTGGCGTCACCTTTAAGTTCGCCTTAATCGCCATCCCCTTCTGGCTGATCGTCCCAATCCTAGTCGCCTCGCTGCTCAATTCAAAATCCGTCAAAGGCAAGCCGCTTCTCAGAACCCTATTTTATCTGCCCTATATTGTTCCCGCGGTCTCGGCCATTTTCATCTGGCAAAGCGTGATGAACACGCAGGCCGGCTGGATCAACCGCATTCTGCGCTTGCTGGGCGTGCAAGACCCGCCCGCATGGCTGCAAAATGAAAGCTGGATTCTGGTCGCCTTCATGATCATCGGCCTCTGGGGCATCGGCAACGCCATGCTCACCACGCTGGCCACCATGCAAGGCGTGCCCACCGAGCTTTACGAAGCCGCCGAAGTAGACGGCGCCGGGCCAATCACCAAGTGGCGCAAGATCACCCTGCCCATGATCTCCCCCGTCGTTTTCTATAATCTCGTTCTGCTCTCCATCGGCGTCATGAATTACTTCGTAGTGCCCTATATCGTTTCCCGTGGCACCGGCCAGCCCGGGCAGTCCACCTATTTCTTCAATATGCACCTTTATAAAACCGCCTTCGCCTATGGCAACATGGGCTACGGCGCAACCCTCGCTTGGTTAATTTTCGCCATCTGTCTGTTGATTACTATTGTCCTCTTTGCGACCTCCCGCCGTTGGGTGTACTACTCGAGTGGAGATTAGTCATGGCCGCCGCCTCTAAAGAAGCAAAATCCGTTAATACATCGCCCTTTTACAGCCACCAACTGCGTAAGTTTGCAATCATCTCCATAATGACGATGTTTACGTTCATGCTGGTGTTCCTGTTCCTGCTGCCCTTCGCCAATATGTCGCTGATCTCGGTCAAAACCACCGATCAAATCACTGAAGGCGCCACTGGCTTGATCTGGCCGATGGAGCCTATCACCTTCTCTTATGACGGCGATGGCGATGGCGATCTGGATGTTTACGACCAGTTCAGGGTTCCCATGCCCGATGGCACCATCATGCAGCTAGCCCTTGTGCAGCCCGGCAGGCAAACCAGCCAGTTCCTCGATACCGCCAATCCCGAAGCCGGCCTGATCACCTGGGAAGGCAACTGGCGCGGGCTGGATCGCGTGACCGAACTACACCCGCATTTCGAGAACTTCTCCACCGCCTGGAATATGCTCGACTTTCCGAAAGTGTTCCGCAACACGCTGGTCATCGCCCTTTTCGGCATGGTTGGTACGCTGCTCTCCAGCATTTGCGTTGCTTATGCCTTCGCCCGCTTCCCCATTCCCGGCAAGAATATCTGGTTTATCATCCTGATCGGCACCATCATTCTGCCCTCTCAAGTCACGCTCATTCCAACCTATGCCTTCTTCGCTAAAATTGGCTGGACCGGCACTTGGCTGCCGCTGATCGTGCCGCACTTCTTCGCCAACGCCTTTAATGTGTTCTTGCTGCGCCAATTCTTCATGACCCTACCCCGTGAGCTGGACGAAGCCGCCATGATTGACGGCGCCGGCCCCTTCAAAGTGCTCACCAGCGTGATCATCCCGCAGTCTTGGGCCGCCATCATCGCTGTCGGTATGTTCCACATCATCTTCGCTTGGAACGACTATTTCAACCCGTTGATTTACTTGCTCGGCCAGCCCGACCTGCTGCCTATCTCAGTGGCCGTTCAGCAGTTCAATTACCAGTACGGCCCACGGCCTGAGCTGGTACAGGCAACCTCGCTCATGGCCATGGTGCTGCCGGTGCTGCTGTTCCTGTTCGCTCAAAAAGTCTTCATGCGCGGGGTGGTCATCACCGGCGTCGAAAAGTAGGCTCGCATCGTTCGCTTCAACGCTCACCCCAACCCTAGGGTCGGGGTGAGCGTCTCATAACCTGATACCTCTAAATTCAATCAAATCCACTTATTTTGAGAAAATAATCCCATGAAAAAAGTCCTACTTCTGCTTGTCATTCTCTGCTTGAGCGTCTCCGCCATCTCCGCGCAAGATGATGTTTTGACCGTGGATACGAGCCAATCTTTAGGCCCCATCAGCCCCTTCGTTTACGGCTCAAACCTCGGCCAGAATGCCATCATCCCGCTTTCCATGATGGATACCGCCGCCGCCGCCGGCATTAACTTTGCCCGTCTCGGTGGGGGCGACAGTGATCGTTTCGACGTGCGCAATTCAGTCGTTGACGTGTTCATCTATCAGGCGCGGGCTATCGGCGCCGAGCCGCTGATGACCGTGCGTTTAGCCGGTGGCTCCCCCGAAGCCGCCGCCGAAGCCGTGCGCTATGCCAATATCGAGCGCGGTCACAACATCCGCTATTGGAGCATCGGCAACGAACCGAATATCTTCGGCAGCACCCTTGGCGACGATTACACGGCTGAACGTTATAACCGTGAATGGCGCGCCATCGCTGAAGCCATGCTCGCAGTTGACCCTGAGATCATCCTCGTCGGCCCCGATATCACCCAGTACGTTCCCCTCAGCGTAGACGGCGAAAATATCGTCTATTCTGAAGGTGAAGATGGCGGCCACCCCCGCGACAGCGAAGGCAAAGACTGGCTGATCGAGTTCTTACGCGCCAATGGCGATCTGGTGGATATCATCTCGTTCCATCGCTACCCCTATCCCGGCCTCGGCGATACCCGCGATGCCATCGCCACCATCGAAGATCTGCGCGTCAACAGCCGTGAATGGGATACCATCGTCCCCAACTGGCGGCAGATCATCCTCAATACCACCGGGCGCGAATACCCCATTGCCGTCACCGAAATCAACTCCAATTCCAGCCTGAGCTGTGGTGGTGAAGCCAGCCTCGACTCCTTCTATAACGCACTCTGGTTCGCGGACGTGCTTGGCCGCCTGATTGAGAATCAGGTAGATATCGCCGCCTCGTGGGATATGCAGGGCATCGGCCCCCGCTGCTACGGCTTGATCACCAGCAACAGCGTCCGCCCGATCTACTATTCCTACCTGATGTACACCCATTTTGGAAGCGAGTTGGTCAGCGCCAATTCCACCGATCCCGATGTTTCCATCTATGCAGCGCTGCGTGAAGATGGCGCGCTCACCATAATCGTCATTAATCTTGGCCCCGAAACAGCGACCAGAACACTTGATCTTGGCGACTTTGAAGCCGGTGACGATGCCGAAGTCTGGCTTTTTGACGGGACGCACAACGCCCAACTGCAGAACGCCATCGCCTTAACCAGCGGCGCGCAAATCACCGTCCCCGCCCAATCTATGACTCTTTATGTCATTCCGGCGGCCTGAATTGAAAACATATCTAACTAAAAATCAGGTGAAATGATCATGGAACAACCTTTCGTTCTCGGCGTGAACTACTGGCCTCGCAAGAAGGCCATGTACTGGTGGCAAAATTTTGAGGCGGCAGAAGTCGAAGCCGATTTCGCCCTGATCGCCAGCTTGGGCATGAACATCGTGCGCGTTTTTCTGCTCTGGGATGACTGGCAGCCATCCTCAGACAGCGTATCCCCCGAATGTCTGGAAAATTTCGGCATCGTCTGTGATATCGCCGCTAAAAACGGCCTCGGCTTGGATGTCACCTTCTTCACCGGCCACATGAGCGGCCCCAACTGGTCGCCCCGCTGGCTGCTAGACCCCGACGCCCCGCCTCATTCCGAATATTTCTCGGAAGTTCGCCAGCTGATCAGCGGCGGCGAAATCGTCAACAGTATGTACCGCAACCCCTACACCGACCCGCAGGCATTGGCGGCTGAAAAGCTGCTTTTGACCACCGTCGTCAGCCGCTTCAAAGATCATCCCGGCATCTGGATGTGGAATCTCGGCAATGAACCCGATCTGTTCGCGTGGCCGCCCGATTCAGCCGCCGGGCAAGCGTGGGTACGCGAAATGACCCGGTTAATCAAGGCCATTGACCCCGTGCATCCTGTCACCTGCGGCCTCCATGCCGACAGCCTGCACCGCGATAACGGCCTCCGTATTCACGAAGTTTACGCCGAAACCGATGTCGCCGTAATGCACTCATACCCGATGTACGTCCCCTGGGCGCATGGCCCGCTTGACCCTGATTTTGTGCCTTATACCTGCGCCGTCACCACCGCCCTCTGTGGCAAGCCCACCCTCATGGAAGAATGGGGCGGCTGCACCACCCCTGACGGCGGCCCCTCGCAGGAATGGGAATGGACGGCTTACGGCAGCCCGCGCACTCAGTTCATGGCTGGCGAAGAAGATTTCGCCGCCTATATCGAAGCCGTGCTGCCGCGTCTAGTGGATGTGGGCGCCACCGGGGCGATGCTCTGGTGCTTTGCCGATTACGTCCCTGAATTATGGGAACTGCCGCCCTGCAAAGAATCCAAACATGAGCGGCATTTCGGCCTCATCCGCCCCGATGGCTCGCTCAAACCGCATACCGAAGTGATCAAAAGATTCGCCGCCGCCAAACCCACTGTCAAACCGGCCGTTCACACCGTCACACTGGGAGTCACACCCGAAGAATATTACCAGTCGCCGGTAGAGCATCTGATCAGTAATTACAGCATCTATCTCGAAAACGCGCCGAAAAGGACTTAGGGTAGCCCATGAGCAGTCTATTCAATCCCCCCGCAGTTCAGGCGGCAGCCAGCACAAAACGCGCATCATTCGCGTTCGCGTTCGTCGCTTTGCTGGCGATTATGCTGATGTCGCTTCCGGCGTCCGCGCAGGATACGGCAGAAGCAGATCGGGAAGGCTTCCCGGCGCAGTTTTACGCGCCCTATGTCTACCCCGGCGCTTTCCCCTTAGGCTATCTCAAAGAACTGACCGGCGTGCCTTATTTCACGCTGGCTTTCATCCTCAGCGGTTCCGATCCCTGTACCCCAACATGGCCCAACGGCCTGCCGGTGCTGCGAGAGTCTCAAGTGACAACCTATATTGACGCGCTGCGGGAGGCTGGCGGCGACGTTATCCCCTCGTTTGGCGGGGCTGGCGGCACCGAACTTGCCCGAAGCTGCGAAGATGTAGAGACCCTCACCGCGCAGTATCAGGCCGTCGTTGAGCATCTCGATGTGCGCTGGCTAGATTTCGACGTAGAAGGTGTCAGCCTGCGCGAAACCGAGTCGGTTGATCGCCGCAATCAAGCGTTGGCCACCCTCCAAGATTGGGCAGAAGCTGAAGGCCGCGCGCTGGAAATTGCCTACACCCTGCCGGTTGCGCCCTTTGGCCTGACCGAAGACGGGCTGAATTTGCTGCGTTCCGCGCTTGAGCACGGCTTAGATGTGAGTCTGGTTAACGTCATGACCATGAATTACGGCGAAGATGATCCGCCGGATCAAATGGGAACGCTGACCATTCAGGCCGCCGAAAGCCTGCACGCACAGCTTTCCGAACTATATCCCGATCTCAGCAGCGAAGAAGTATGGGCGCGAATCGGCCTCACCCCGATGATCGGCTTGAACGATGTTCGCCCGCAGGTTTTCACACTGGACGACGCCGAGCTAATCACTGATTTCGTGATTGAAAATGGGATCCGCCTGACTGCCATGTGGTCTGTAGGCCGCGATAAATCCTGCTCAACCAACATGGCGCTGGTCAGCGATACATGCAGCGGCATCGTACAGGAAGATTTCGCATTTTCGACCATCTTCAACCGTATTAACGCACCCGAGGCCTGAATCGGGAAAAACGCACACTTGTAGAGACAGGGCATGCCTTGTCCGCGCTAACCTTCAACAAGGAGACTTATCTTGTCCGCTTCACCTGTATCACCCGGAACCACCAGAGATATAGACGCCTTGCTCGCTGAAATGACGCTGGCCGAGAAAATCGGGCAGATCACCCAACCAGAAAAGAACAGCATCCCGGTAGAAGATGTCACCCGTTATTTCATCGGCTCGGTCTTGAGCGGCGGCGGCGGCAGCCCCACTGACAACAATCCGGCAAATTGGGCGGAAATGGTGCGCGGCTTTCAGGAAGCCGCCCTCAAAACCCGCCTCGCTATCCCGCTGATTTACGGCTCAGATGCCGTTCATGGTCACAACAACGTCCAGGGCGCCGTCTTATTCCCCCACAACGTCGGCCTTGGCGCCACCCGTGATCCTGATTTAATTGCCGAAATTGCCCGCGTCACCGGTCTAGAAATGCTGGCGACCAACGTGCATTGGAATTTTGCGCCGGCAGTTTCGGTGCCGCAGGATATTCGCTGGGGGCGCGCCTTTGAAGGTTACAGCGAAGAGACCGATCTGGTCATTGAACTGGGTATGAGCTACCTCAAAGCTTTGCAGGATGAAACACCCCGCGCCTTAGCCTCAGTCAAGCATTACGCGGCAGACGGCGGCACGACATGGGGCACTACCCGAACTTACGACTGGGTTTTCGGCAACTGGCAGGCCGCCGATGACCGTTGGAGCATTGATCAGGGCGATGCGCTGCTGGATGAAGCGACGCTGCGTGAAGTTCACCTGCGCCCCTATGTGGCGGCAATTGCTGCTGGCGCACAGAATATCATGGTCTCGTTTTCCTCGTGGAACGGCGTCAAAAATCATGCCAACCACTATCTGCTGACCGATATTCTAAAGGGCGAGTTCGGCTTTGAAGGCTTCATCGTCTCTGACTGGATGGCAATCAACCAGATTGACCGCGATTATTACACCTGCGTAGTGGCCTCGATCAACGCGGGCATAGACATGATCATGGTGCCGTATGACTATAAATTGTTCATCAACACCCTGACCGAAGCCGTCGAAAAAGGTGATGTGAGCATCGCGCGCATTGATGATGCTGTGCGCCGTATTTTGAAGGTAAAAACGTGGTTGGGGGTGTTTGAGCAGCCCTTCACGGATGCCGCGCTGCTGCAAGAAGTGGGTTCAGCGGCGCATCGCGCGGTTGCGCGAGAAGCCGTCCGTAAGTCAGCCACCCTGCTGAAGAACGAAAACAATACCCTACCCCTCGCAAAAGCTGCCGCGCCGGTGTTCGTGGCCGGGCGCGGCGCAGACAATCTCGGCCTACAATGCGGCGGCTGGTCTATCGAGTGGCAGGGCGGCGACGGTGCAATCACTGAAGGCACTACGCTGCTGGAAGGCTTCAAGCAGGTAGGGGGCAGCGGCGGCATCATTTACAGCGCTGACGGCCATTTTGAGGGGGAAACTCGCGCCGGAACTGGCGTGGTAGTGGTGGCCGAAAACCCCTATGCCGAAGGCATCGGCGACAGCGATAACCTCGTGCTTTCAGAGGCCGATATCGCCCTGATCCAGCGTGTGCGCGAGCGTGTAGACAAGCTGGCGCTGGTTATCCTCAGTGGCAGGCCGCTGCTGATCACCGGCCAACTTGCTCTATGCGATGCGGTGGTGGCGGCTTGGCTGCCCGGCACTGAAGGCGCGGGGCTGGCCGATGTGCTGTTTGGCGACTATCCGTTCACCGGCAAACTGGCTTACAACTGGCCGCGCAGCAAGGCACAAATCCCGCTGGCAGCGCTGAAAGCAGACAGCGAACCGCCGCTGTTTCCATTCGGTCATGGGCTGAGCTAGGGGAAAATCGCGCCATCCCTACGAACACGCCACTCTCCCCATAGGGGCAGCGCATGCGCCGCCCCTATGGGGAGAGTGGGCAAGCGTCTAGTGCGCCCTACAGCCCCGCCCTACTTTCCGAAATTCATAAATTGTATACAATCAATTTAAGGATAATGCCGATAATTTATTGAGGAAACTCATGAGCCAGCCGCCCTATGACCCGAATAATCCGCATGGTCAGCAGCAGCCCCCTTACGGGCAGCAGCAGGGCTGGCAGGGCGCGCCCTCTACGGATCCGTTCGGCAAACCAGCCATTTATTCAGGCGTCGGCTACAACCCGCCGCCCCCTCCGCGCAGCCGCCCAACCTGCCTAATTCTGCTGATTGTGGCGCTAGCCTGCGGGCTGCCCCTGCTGATCATTGGGGGGACAGTGCTGATCGCTGGCGGGGCGCTGGCCGGAACAAATAGCATCTTGGGAGATATGGGATTAGGCGATATTAGCGCCTTTGTGTCTACGGCGGTTGATGCCATGCGGGGGCCGGAAACAGTGGCGATACAGGGCGATGCCAGCCGTTTTGATCCGCAGGCAGGGCTGGATCAAGCGGCGGCCTTTGCCGGAACCGGCGCGCAGTTTGCCGGGCTGAATGCCGCTAACGTGCGTAGTGATGGCACAATGGACTTGACCGCCACTTACAGCCCCGGCCCCCGCGTCTCTTACAGCTTCCTACGCCCAATTGAGCCGCCTGCCAATGCGCCGCCGCTGGGCGCAGCCGGAAATACCGGCGGGCAGTGGTACGAGCCGATCACGATTGAGGCCTATCGTCCGGGGCAAACGAGCCGGATTACGACGACGGGCGGTGGGCTATCAACCTCGATTCAATTCACCAATCAAGGCATGCGCAAAGATATAAGCAGCCCCACAACCAACCCGTTTGACAGCGTGGCGCCGCCTATGCGCTGCGCCTTCGTAGATTTGTGGAACGAGGCGATTGAGCGGGGTGCGCCTGAAGATGCCGTCGCCACAATTCGCTACAACGAATTTGGCGATGACTGGACGTATGATTTTGTGGTTCCGGGCACCAGCCTCACGTTCAACGCGGATTGCACCGTAGACGAGTAGAAAAAAAGTGGGCGCACACGTAGATGCGCCCACCACCCCTTACAAATCTCAAAACCCTATGCCCTTGTATCAAAAGGGGCTTCTGATAATATGGTTGTCTTATCTGAATACCTTTAAGCCTGATTTATGGTTAAAAGTCAATCTCTGCCAAGTATCAGCATCGTTGTTCCATCCTTTAATCAAGCGCAGTTCTTAGACGAAAATCTTGCGAGTATTTTCTCGCAGGACTACCCTCGTCTGGAAGTTATCGTGATAGATGGCGGATCAACAGATCACAGCCTTGAGATCATAAAACAATGGGCGCCTCGCTTAGCCTACTGGCAAAGCCAGCCCGATAACGGTCAGTCCGATGCCATCAATCAAGGCATGAAGCGATGCACCAGCGATCTGATTGCATGGCTAAATTCTGATGATTTCTACTGGAAAGATAGCCTATGGGCGGTTGGGC
>JACSRP010000142.1 GCA_014879665.1 Anaerolineae bacterium
TGTGACCCCATTTTCGCCATCAGATACCGATCCGCTGCCCACCGGCGATGCGGGCGAAGCCATTGTGGCGCGTGTCAACGGCGAAGGTGTCACGCTTGAAAATTTTCAGCGCGCACTGGAACGTTCCGAGCAGCAGATGGTCACGATTCCGGATATCACTGCTTTTCAGGAGTCGGTGCTTGATCTGCTGATCGAACAAACGTTGATCAATCAGCAGGCAGCACAGCGCAGCATCGCTGTTAGCGATGACGAAATTAACGCGGAAATCCAAAGCAATATTGCGCTCGCCGGAAGCCCTGAAGCATGGCAGCGGTGGTTGGCCGCAAATTATTACACAGAAGCAGAATTTCGCGGTACCCTGTACGATGCCCTGCTGACCGCGCGGGTGCGTGATGCCATCATCGGCGATATTAGCGGCAGCGTCCCGCACGTGCATGCCCGGCATATTCTGGTTACGGATGAAGCGTTGGCTGTTGAATTGATCTCGCGTATCCAGAACGGCGAAGATTTCGCCGCGCTTGCTGCACAGTATTCGCGGGATGAAACCACGAAAAATACCGGCGGCGATCTAGGTTGGTTTGCAGAAGACGAATTATTACAACCGGCTCTAGCATATTCAGCCTTCAACAGTAACATGCAGGAGATCATCGGGCCAGTGCATTCTGAACTGGGCTATCATGTCTTGCAAATTCTGGAACGCGAAGATCGGCCAGTTGACGAATCACGGCGGGCCACGCTGTCTGAAGCCCGCTTCACCAACTGGCTCACTGATTTGCTGGGAAGCGCAGTAGTCGAGCGCTATTTGCGCTAATCGAAAAACACCGGGAGTAAGCGTTATGAGTCGTGGTCGCGCGCGGATATACAACCTGATTACATTGATCGTGATTATCCTTGCGATTCTATGGATCGTCTATGTGGTCAGCCGGCTTGCCGGGCCGCCCCCAGCCCCCACTACAGAGGCCGTGATCGTGCCTACGGCGCTGGTATTGCCCACTGAAACCGATACCTTCACACCTACTTTTACCCATACCTTCACCCGAACCTATACGCCTACTCAAACCCCGACAGAAACGCTGACGCCTTCCATCACGCCAAGTTTTATCCCCTCAAACACGCCAATCACGCCAACCAATACCTTGACGCTGACCCCCGTACCAACCAGCACGATTGAGCCATCGGTTACGCTGACGGAAACACCGGTACCATCACTCACCATCACCCGTACCATCGAGCCTACCCTAACCGATACGCCCGGCCCAACGGCGGTGAGCTTCACCCCACAGGCCACCGTGCCGCCGCCATCAGCATTCCCGTTCGAGGTGCGCGATGATCAGGTGATCTTCACCACCAATTTTGCCAATATCGCCGGCTGTGCGTGGCAGGGCATTGGCGGTCAGGTGTTTAGCATAGATGGCAGCCCGCTGCCCGGCATTCGCGTTCATGTGTTCGGGAATGGGCTGGAGCTGTTCGCAGACAGCGGCTCGAATACGCTGTATGGCCCCTCTGGATGGGAAATTGCGGTGTCTAACGTCGTCAATACGGGCACTTATCTGGTAGAGCTGCAAACGCCGCAGGGGACGATCATCTCTCCGCAAAAAAGCGTGACGTTCTCCGCCAACTGCGGCAGTAATCTGGCACTGGTGAATTTCCGGCAAAATCGCCCCTTCTAAACCCCTGCCCCCTCGCCCACCCCGCGTAGGCACAGCAGCCCGCGGGGCGAGGGGCTGTAATAGAGAGTTGGCTTAGTTTGCTCGTGTTGGGCATAATCTGAAGCGTATCAAACTGTCCGGCACAGCTAATCAAGCGCCGGTAATCTTGCGGAACCAGCACAACGAACAGCCTGATGACCGATTCGAACGATCCAAAACCAAAAAGCGATATTCGCCGGATCAGCGCGCGAGACCGCAAACAAAAGCTGGGCAAAACCCGGCTTGAGTTTGGGCCGCTTTCGCCGCGAGATGCTCTGCCGCCGCCTGACCTCCCCGAAGACATTGAAGAACAGGTAGAGACGCCGGACGCTTTTCTTGAGGTGGAAACACCAGCCGCGCCCGATATAGCTGAGGCCAGCGGCGAAGAAGCGCCAGCGAATGAAATCACAGAAGAACTCCTTGTCCCTGAATCAGCGCTGGAACGACCAGAAACAACGGGCGATATAACCGGGACAGAGCAGGAAGAACCATCTGACGAAGGCGATTCCGCGCCGGAAATGGTCATCCCGTTTGAATTTGAGTATCCGCCGGAATGGCGCGGCAAAACCCCGCCTGCCGCCGAACCAAAATCCTTGATAAACGTCAGTGCTGTAGCGAGCGCCGAAACGCTGGCAGAAGCTGTAGAGCCGGTTGAAGAAATTGAGCTGGAGGCAGGCGCATTTGATCCAGAAATAGACTCGCTGCTGGATCAAATCGAAGAGGATACCGCCGCGATGCGCGCCATCACCGCAGAGGAAGAGCGCCGCGCCGCAAAAAATGCTGGGCGCTATCCGCCGCTTCCCGCAGAGGCGGCCTATGCGGCACGCAAAACCAATCCCACGCCGCCGCGCAAACGCCGCCGTTCATGGCTTTATAATTTGCTGACGCTGCTGTTCATCGTCGGCGGATGCGGGCTGCTGTATGTGTTTATCACCCTCTGGAGCGATCCATTTTCAGCGATGAACCCGCTGCCGCCGTTGACGCCAATCCCGATTGTGGTGTCGCAAACGCCAACGCCGTCCTTGACGCCCGTACCCAGCGATACCCCCACCCCCACGCTGACCTTCACGCCTTCAGAAACGCCTGAGCCTTCGCTCACGCCAACAGAAACGCCGATTCCCGGAACGCCAACGCCGTTCTACGCCTTCACAGTGCCGCTCACTCTGGGCAGTCGGCAGGTCTACATCACCAATCCCCAACAGCGCGGCGGCTGCCAGTGGTCTAGTATCGCCGGAAGCGTGGCAGACGCGAACGGCGGCGCGCTGAACAATTATCAGATTCGCATTCTGGGCGAAGGCGTGGACGAAACGCTGATCAGCGGCACTGCCACCGGCTACGGGCCGGGCGGCTTTGAACTACCGCTAGGCTTTGCATCGCGGGATGCTCAATTCGCGGTACAACTGCTCGATCCCGGTGGTACGCCAGTTTCGGATGTGTACACCATTACCACCAGCAGTCGCTGCGATTGGAATATCAGCGTTGTCCGCTTCACACAGCAGGCCACCCCACAGTAACGGCGATGCTGAATTGAACGCCAGGACGTTTCTCAACGTGAGGTTATGAACCCTTCAAGATCGCATTTGCCGAAGTGGCTGCAATCTGCCCTCGGCGCGTTCTGGTATGTCGCCGGCTCCGCCAGCATCCGCGTGAAAGTGCTGGGCATCGTGCTGGGCGTGATCATCCTGCTGGGAATCTTCGTAATATTCCAGATTAATCAGATTCTTGAGACCGTGCTGATCGAGGAACTCACGCTGCAAAGTGCCGACATCTCCGAAAATATGGCGGCCATATTATCCACTATGCAGGAAGCAGCCCCCGCCGAGATTGAGCGATACCTGAGTGATCGGCGCGTCCATTTTTCGAATGCCAGTCATAACACCCACCTCGAATTTGCAGCGATCATCAGCCCGGAAGGCGCGATCATTTCCGACTCGGTAACCGAAGGCGCAGCAGTTCCCGCGCTGTCAATGCTCCCCTCAGGCACAATATCGGGACATGAGCTGTTCAATGTTGATCGTCAGCTGCTGGTGTTCACCCCCATTGAAGGAACGCCGAACCATCTGCTGCTAGGCTTCGGCACGCAAGTCTATGCCGAATTTGCCACCCGTGTCACGCTGCAATTGTTTTCGCTCACTTTGATCATGGTCGCAGTCGGTTTCGCCGCGGCGTTTCTGCTAACATGGATACTCACTCGCCCAATTCTCGAGCTGGTTAAAGCCACCAACGCGGTCATCAATCACGATTATTCGGTTCGCGTAGAACGCTGGGCAAATGACGAAATTGGCGAGCTTTCCAGCGCTTTTAATACCATGATTGCCGATCTTGAACAGGCAGAAAAGGATCGGCAGGAACGCGAAAAGATGCGCGAGCAGTATCTTAGCGGCGTGATTCTGGCGCAGGAAAATGAACGTCAGCGCGTCGCCCGTGACCTTCACGACAGTGTTAGCCAATCGCTCACATCGTTACTGGTGGGCATTCAAAACATCAAATCAGCCCCGGATACGGAAGCGATCCGGCGGCAAGCCGATGAGTTACGCGAAGTAGTTGCACAAACGCTGGATGAAACCCGTAAGCTGGCGTGGCAGCTGCGCCCCGGCATGATGGGTGATCAGGGCTTGATTCCGGCGTTAGAACACTATGTACAAGATTTCCGGGCGCGCTTTGATCTGCCGGTAGATTTCGTGGTTCAGGGGCTGCCCTCCCGCTTACAACCTGAAATTGAAACCTCGCTGTATCGCATTGTGCAGGAAGGCCTGACCAATATTGCGCGATACGCAAAGGCATCTGCCGCCAGCGTCCTGCTGGCATATCGAAATAACATGCTGCGGGTGATCATCGAAGATAATGGCATCGGCTTCGACGTTGAAAAGACCCGCAAAGAAAAGCAAAGTTTAGGGCTGAAGGGTATCAGCGAGCGCGCAGGTTTGATCGGCGGAACCCTGACCATTGAATCTAGTCCGGGGCAAGGCACCAGCCTGTTTATCGAGATTCCGTATACGCCTAAGGAAGTTGAGCAAAGTCAAAATGTCTGATCCGATTCGCATCGTGATCGCTGATGATCACGCTATTTTGCGTTCAGGGCTGCGCCTTCTGCTGAGCAACCAGCCAGATTTTGAGGTGATCGGCGAAGCGGAAAATGGGCTTGATGCGCTCAAGCAGCTTGAATCGCTGCATCCCGATCTGCTGCTGCTGGACTTAAATATGCCGCAGGCTACCGGTCTTGAGGTACTTGCACAGGCGAAAACGCTCTCGCCAGAGACGCGCATACTGGTGCTGACGATGCACGACGACAGCGCCAATTTGCGTCAGGCGTTGGGGGCGGGCGCATCGGGCTATGTGCTCAAAAAAGCCGTTGACTCCGAGCTGGTAATGGCTATTCGCGCAGTGATACGCGGCGAATTGTTCATCCATTCTTCAATGACCCGGCACTTGATCCCCGGAAACGAGGCTGAATCGCCCATTCATAACGATGACCCCTGGAAACAGCTTTCAGAGCGCGAGCTAGAGGTGGTCAAACGGGTGGCGCAAGGCTACACCAATGCTGAAATTGCACAGGAACTTTACCTCAGTCCCAAGACCGTAGAAACCTATCGTGCGCGCGGGATGGAAAAACTGGCCGTAGAAACCCGCGCCCAGTTGGTCAAGCTGGCGCTAAAATTTGGCTACCTGAACGACTAATCCCGCCGTTTACCTCTTCATCGCAGCCCACTGTCAGGGAAACCCTTACAGCTAACCCACCAAATAGAGGGGTTTCCCCGCTACAAGCCAATGCACTTCGGAAGTAATATTTAGACATCTTCAGTTAGAAACTATAGAGAGTGAGAGAAAATCATGTTTGACCTATTGAAACGCAAACAAAATCGGGTTATTGAAGATCCACCGTTTGTAAAATTCCTGTTTGGCGATGCCCGGATGTCCATTCTGTGGCTGGTCGTTCGTGTCTGGCTAGGCCTTCAGTGGGTTAACTCGGTCACCGGCAAACTTGCAAATCCGGGCTGGACGGACACCGGCGAAGCACTGCGCGGCTACTGGATGAACGCAGTCGCCATTCCCGAAGCGGGACGCCCGCCGATTAGCTTCGACTGGTACCGTGATTTCATTCAGAGCTTGCTCGATGCTCAGGCGTACACATGGTTCGCAAAACTCATCGTTATTGGTGAACTGCTGGTCGGCGTCGCTCTGATTATCGGTGCCTTCGTAGGTATCGCCGCTTTCTTCGGCGCACTCATGAACTTCAACTTCATGCTGGCAGGCTCGGCAAGCACCAATCCCGTCCTGTTCATCGCAGCACTCAGCCTCATCTTCGCATGGAAAATCGCAGGGTTCATCGGCGCAGACTACTTCCTGCTGAACCTGATCGGCACGCCGTGGAACCGGAAAAAGTTCAAGGAAGAAGGCTCAAACCAGAAAATTCCGGCAGCGCGGTAAACGTATCAAGACAACTTTCCTCCCTCCTTCGCAAATCAGGCCTACTTTTTACAGTAGGCCTGATTTGTTATAGGGAAATGATGAGCATAGTGAATCACAAGGGGCGCAGTTATTGCGCCCCTTGTGTTAATTCATGATGCTGATGCGAGCTTATTCCCCGTTCGGAGTCACTTCTACTTCAGCGGCCTCAAAATCTGCGCCGACGGTATCCAGATCAGCCATATCCGAAGCAAGGCTGTCCAACGCCGCCTGCGCCAGATCGGTACGATACATCACGCCGTCACCTTCAATGGCTTCTTGAATGACGCCGAAATCCAGCGCGATCTGGTGAGTCGTGTCGAAAGCGGCGGCATCAAGAATGCCGATACCATTTTCCGACGGCCAAATCAGTCTATTGACTTCGTTCGCCTGCCAGGTCTGGTGGCCTACACCCAGCGTGGGGCCAGCAGCCAGCACGGATTCAACGCACTCATCCATGTAGTCACGGCAGAAAGCCCAGCCGCGGAAAGTGGCGCGGAGGAACTGAATCGCAATTTCTTCATTGCCCTCTTCAGCCAGCCACTCGGAACGGGCATAAATGCCGTCTTCAAGCATTGCAGTGCCGAAGTCGTTGAAATCAAGGACGTTCAGATCTTCCATGGTGTACAGCGGGAAAGTGCCATCTTCAGCGACAGTTTCCAGAACCTGCGCCAGTTCGTTGTAGGTCATGGCGCTGCCAGCATCAATTTCGCGGTTCAGGAAGGCATTCATATCGAACGCCTGCTGCGCGATCTGGCCGTTGTCGGTCATTTCCTGAACATCGAAGCCAGCCTTGGTCAGTGCGGCGTAAGTGGGGAACTCGTTGCCGCAGCACCACACGCCAACCACTGACTCACCGAGGTCTTCAAATGAAGTCAGGCCGCTGTCTGCCCATGTAATCTGGCGCATGCCCGAACGCTGATAAATCTGCGCGATGTTGATCAGGTCGCCGCCGGCTTCTTTAGTCGCCAGAGCGTTGCCCATCCAGTCCACCACGAATTGAGCTTCGCCAGAAGCCAGAAGCTGCTGCGGATTGATATCTACACCTGCCGGAATAATCGTAACGTTCAGACCTTCTTCTTCATAATAACCCTGCGCTTCTGCCGCGAAATAGCCAGCAAACTGCGCCTGCGGCACCCATTTTAGGACAATAGAAATTTCGGGCGCATCTTGCGCGCTGACCGCCACGCCAAGTACGAGCGCCAGCGCCAACGCTGCAACTAAAACGAACCCTACCTTACGCATAGCAAGCCTCCAACACGATTAAATGACGGCGCAAACGATTTATTTCTCGCGGAACGATACGTGCCAGTGCAGCAGCGATCGTTCCACGGCAGAAACCACCAGATAGAATAGAATACCAAAAAGACAGGCCATCACAATAGCCGCCCATGCTTCAGGGTATTTGAATAGCCCGGCAAACGAGCGAATGTTTGAGCCTAGCCCGGCAGTCGAGCCGCCGAAATACTCGCTCACAATCGCGCCAATCGTCGCCAGCGTAGTGCCAACTTTCAACGCCGAGAAAATATACGGCAGCGCGTTTTGCATCCGCACCATCCGGAAAATTTCAAATTGGCTGGCCGCATAGGAACGCATCAGTTCTAATGCCAGCGGTTCCACCGAAGTCAGGCCGCGCACCGTGCTAATCATTGCCGGGAAATAAGTGAGCACCGCGCACAGGATAATCTTGGACATCGGGTTCATCATGCCGAACCAATTGTTGAAAATCGGCGCCAGCGCGATGATCGGTATCGCATTGATGGCAATAGCGATGGGCAGCAGCGCGCGGCTGAAGGAAAGAAATCGTGCTGAAAAGATGCCCGTGAGAATACCCAGCCCCGATCCGATCAGGAAACCCCAGACGGCGTTCTGAAAGGTGATCCATGACATCCCGATCAAGCGCGGATAGAGGTCTATAAATGTTGCCGCAATCACTGAAGGCCGCGGCAGCAAAAATTCTTGGATTTGCAGAACCGTAATCAGCACTTCCCACAGCACCAGCACAATCACGCCAACAATAATGGCTGACAGCTGGCGCCTTGCCCCCTTGCGGTACAGGCTCAATCGCGTCCATGGCTGCCAGAGCGCAACCACCGAAGCGATAGCCGCATATTCAAACGCTGTGGTGATCCTCATCGCAGTTTCTAAGCTTGCGGCGGCTTCAGGCGGAGTCTCTTCTTCCACTTCTTCAAACATCAACGCCGGATCAACGCCTAATATCGCCGAAATTGGGTTCCAGCGCAAAATAGTTGAAGCTCCGGCAAAGGCAACATACGCCAGCAATATTCCCACCGCCACCCACTGAAGCACCCGCCCGCCCCGTGAGGTATCTTTCTCTTCAGCTTTTTCCCCGCGCAGTATCGGCCACACCATCGCCAGCACACTGGCAATCAGCGCCACGCCCAGCACTTGCTGAAAACTGGCATTGCGCCATGAGCGCCCGAACTGCGTGGCATAGGTCAAAATCGGGTTTTGCGCGTGATAGGTGACGACGATCAGGAAAATCACCGCCAGCGCAAGATAATCTTTGCCCAGCGTTCGGGTTTCATATTCGATCACTTCATCGGCTGCATCTGCCAGAGTCAGCGCGGCTGCCGCTTCCATATCGCTTTTCTGTGCGCTGGAAAAACTATCGGCAGTCGGCGCTGCGCCGGTTGCCTCACGCTCCATCGCGCCGCGATCTAATGCGTCATCCAACATTATTCAATGGCCCCGTTCCGTGAAGTTTCAGCCTCAGCGCCGCCCAGTTTCGTGCCGCGCAGTGCATGCCGCACCATACTGGTGTACTGAAAATACGCATCCATATCGCGTGTTTCTGAACCACGTGGGCGTGGCAAGTCAATATCAATGATACGGGCGATGCGCCCCGGACGCGGGGACATCACCACCACCCGCGACGACAGATAAACCGCCTCCGCAATGCTGTGGGTGACGAAGATAACCGTCATTTCTTTAAAGCTGCTCCAGATGCGTAATAGCTCGTTATTCATACGCTCGCGGGTCATCTCATCCAGCGCGCCAAACGGCTCATCCATCAGCATAATCTGTGGCTGGAAAGACAAAGCGCGAGCAATTGAAACCCGCTGCTGCATGCCGCCCGAAAGCTGATACGGATACTTTTCAGCGAAATCAGTCAGTTCAACCAGCTTCAGCATTTCCCGCGCGCGGTTGCTTCGCTGATCTTTGGGATAGTCCATAATTTCCAGCGGAAGCTCTACATTCTTGATGACTGTGCGCCAGTCATAGAGGGTCGCATTCTGAAAGACGAACCCGTATTCACGATCTTTACGCGCTTGCGCCGCCGGCTTTCCGTTCACCGTCACCGTGCCGGCTGTTGGCTGGATCAAATCGGCCATGATGCGCAGCAGCGTGGATTTGCCGCATCCGCTAGGGCCGATCAGCGACACAAATTCGCCCTGCTTAATTTCCAAATTAATGCCTTCAAGCGCGGTCACTGCATTACCATCTGCTGCGCGAAACGTTTTATTCAGGTTGCTGATGCTGATAACACTAACCACGGCGTGTTCCTTACATGGTTAAAAATCAAAAAATTAAAGGCTAACGGTTAAAGGAAATGCCCTGAACTGCGGGCGGGCTTTTGCTAAAGTGTTTTCTCAAAACTGTAGTTGCCCACCAGCCACTCTAGCTTTCTACCGTTCAACTTTTAACGGCTAGTTTCCCGCACTCTCCGGTTTCCAGCGCACGACCAGCCGTTCGATCAGCGCGATCACCGCAAAAAAGAGAATACCCACAAGCCCCGCAATGAAAATCGTCGCCCACAAACGCGGCGGAGACTGATTGTAATAGCGCGCGAAGTTGAGGATCGCAATGCCCAGCCCATCCTGCGCGCCGCTGGGCAGCTCGCCAATAATCGCCCCAACAACGCTCGCTGTCGCGGCAATTTTGAGCGCCGTGAAAATTTGCGGCACCGCGTTTGGCAGGCGCAAATTCCACAAGATTTGCAGTTTGCTGGCGGCATAGGTCTGCATCAGTTCAAGCGCCGTTGGCGGCACGCTGATCAGCCCGCGCAGCGTGTAAATGGTGACCGGAAAAAAAGTCAGGTAGGCGGCAATCACTGGTATCGCCAAATTAGAAGCCCCAACCCTTCCGAACCAGATCACGATCATCGGCGCAATCGCCAAAATCGGCACGGTCTGCGAGGCCACCACAAAAGGCAGCAGCCCCCGCGAAAGCGTTCCAGAGTGTGCGAACAAAATCGCCAGCGCAAAGCCGATAATGCCGCCTAGTAAGAAACCTTCTACCGCTGAAAGCATCGTCACCCCAACAGATTTCAGCAGCATTTGCCACAATGGCGGGCCGTTGCGCTGCGCTGGCTCAAATACTGAGGCAGCAATATCGGTGAGATGCGGCAGTTGAGAATTGTTAAAAATGGTGAGATCAATCGTTGCCCCGGCCACCGTAATTTCATAGTTGTTGGCCTGAGAAAAGGCTTTTAGCCCCTCCCACATCAAAACCATCACCAGCAGCATAGCAAGGGTTGTGAGAATCGTGCGGAAACTGCTGTTTTCGGCAGGCGGTCGCTCTGCGCGGGCGGCAACAGCGACGGTTGATTCGCGGCTCGCAGCCGAATCTGTCATAACAATTACCTGTTTTTGTACAATACAACTAACTTTTAACCAATTTAAGTACGCGAACGCAATTGTAACGA
Organism: Anaerolineae bacterium; assembly: GCA_014879665.1. Lineage (GTDB taxonomy): Bacteria > Chloroflexota > Anaerolineae > Aggregatilineales > Phototrophicaceae > Flexifilum. Next base: position 10,804 of record JACSRP010000142.1, read on the forward strand.
TGGCATTTGCTTTCTGCCAATGCGCGATAATAAGAAATGAAGCAAATAGTTGCGCCAATTCGCCCCGCGCTCAAACCGTCAATCTCATAAACACCCGCTGAATCAAGCGCATAACCGCATGGGCAGGGTGTTTATAAAAACTCACCCCTGCTAATGAAGCACAGCAGGGGTGAGTAGTTTTGAAACTGAAAAGCGACTTGAGACTAAACGCTTGGGCGCAGCACCGAAAGCACGCGGCCTTGTATATGGCAGTGCGCCGCATCTACGTAAATTGGAGACATAGTTGGGTGGGCGGGTTGTAGGCGCACACGCGGCCCTTCCGCAAAGAAGTGCTTGAGCGTGGTTTCGCCGCGTTCGTCCAGCCACACAGCCACCATTTGGCCGTCGCTAACGGTATCCTGACGGCGCAGAAGCACAATATCGCCATCGCTGATCATGGCGTCAATCATCGAGTCGCCTTTGACCTTCAACGCAAACACTTCCGAAGGATCAATCCCGTTCAGGAAGCTGACCGGTACTTCAATCAGGTTGTCGTCGTCAATGTGATGCCCCATATCCTCAGGAATAGAAACCGGCGCGCTGGCGACGATCTGGCCGATGAGGGGGATGCGCGGCGTGTTGTAAGCCGAATTAACAGATACGCGGCGCGGGTTTAACGGCTTGATCAGCCGTATACCGCGGGACGTCCTGCCTGTACGCTCCAGATAGCCGGCCTGCACCAGCTTGTTCAGGTTGTAATTCACAACTGATGTGGAGTCGATACCGACAGCTTCCCCGATCTGGCGGATTGTCGGCGGATACCCTTTCTGATCGATAAATGTCTCCATGAAGCGCAGTATATTGCGCTGCTTCTCTGAAATCTTGTTACGTTCGCGCATGACCGACCTCCTTTCCATCTAAATGGGATGTTTTTACAAATGAGCATCAACTTTGGGTAAAGTTAGCTCACAATTTCTACTGTATAATCTACATTCTAAAAGAACGCTCGTTCTATGTCAAACATTTGTTCCAACTTTACCCGATGAGGACGTTCTATGCCCTCAACTTTTGCATCACCATCACTCTCGCAGTTGCTGCGTTCCACCACTGATCCGGTGCTGCTGCCAGTATTCGCAGAGGCGTGGGGTTACACCATCGAAAGCAGCGATAGTAAAGAGGTTCGTAAAGCTCTCGCCAAAGTCATGACCGATCCACTGCGCGCTGAAGCCGTTTGGGATAGCCTTGATGATTATGCGCGCGGCGCTATGCAAATGCTGATCGGTGGGGGCGGACGCATTCCAGAGAATAAATTTGAGCGGATGTTCGGCGAAATACACGAAATGGGTTCAGATGCTATTGCCCGTGAAAAACCGCTTCAGCGTCCAAAATCAACTGCCGACGCCCTCTTCTATCGCGGGCTAATTCACCGCATTATTGAACATTCTGACATCGGCCAGCGGCAAATTATTTTCGTTCCCGGCGACTTGCGCGGCGCGCTGCCTTTGCATAAAACCAGTTACGATAATATTGCCGGAATGGGTGATGATGAGCCAACGCTAGGCGTTGAGGACGGCGATCCAGCCATTGAGCCTCTGGCGCAGGTGCAGGTGCAGCGCCTTGCCGATACCTCGCTGGTAGACGATGTAACCACCCTGCTCGCCCACATCCGAATTCGCGGCCCCATGCTGGAAGGTGGGTTTCTCAGCATAGAAGACAGTGCGGCTGTTCTTTCCGGATTCATCGTGCAGGATGAACGCCGTCTATTTTTCCTGACTGCACTGGCAATCTCCGCCGGGTTGATTGAAGTGCATGGCGGGCGCGCTTTCCCCGGCAAAGCTGAAGCCCAGCGCTGGTTATCTGCGTCGCGCTCAGAACAGGTTCGTAAGCTGGCCGATGCGTGGCGCAGCAGCAAATTGATCGTCGATCTCGCTTTTGTGCCCGGCCTCCATCCCGAACTTGATGCCGGAGATATGCCTCAGTATGACCCTTCCGCTGCCCGCGCGCTGATCTTAGAAATGATGTTAGACCTGCTGCCCGCTGAAGGCTGGTGGTCACGCGGCGAGTTCATTCAGTCCGTCTTTGAAGATAACTACGATTTCCAGCGTCCGAACGGCTCTTTCGAAGGCTGGTACATTCGCAACGACAGCGGCGAATACCTTTCCGGCGAAGTTCACTGGGTGGACATAGAAGGCGCGATGCTGGAATACATCATCTGCGGGCCGCTGCACTGGCTGGGGCTGGCTGATCTGGCGGAAGGCGCAGCCCGCTTGAATGCTTATGGGCGCGGCTTTTTACAATTGAGCAAATGGCCAGCGCCGCAAGACTCGCCGGAAAAAATAACCATCGCGCCCGACGGCACCATCCATGTCTCTCGCAAAGTATCCCGCCTCGAACATTACACAGTCGCCCGATTTGCCACTCCGGTTTCTGCCGCCGTTGGCAGCGAAATACCGTTCGTATACCGCATTGACGCGCAAGCCGTGCAGCAGGCCGCCGCACAGGGCATCGCCGTCGGGCAAATTACCGCCTCACTTCAAAATATGTTGGGTGGCGGCGCGCTGCCTTCAGCGGTAGCCCGCTTGCTGGATCGCTGGAAGCAGGGCGCGACCGCGAATGTCACCTTTGAACGATTGATCGTCTTACGCACCACGTCCCCGGAAGTGCTGAATGCAATTTATGATGCCCCGGCCACCCGGCGATTCTTCAGCGCCCGGCTTGGTGATATGGCGGCAGTGGTGCGGGCTGACCAGTGGGAAGCGCTGCGCGAAGTGCTTGGCGAAAGCGGCATACAAGTTGAATTGATAGGTATTTAGATGATCATGTTGCACCGTTTTCTCGCCCCATTCTTCGCCATCATGCTGGTATTTAGCAGCAGCGCGCAGGCACAGGACGCGGCGAGTCTATGCCCTGTAGTTTTCGATGCCGCCGCCCTTGAAGCGCTGCCAATTCCGCCGCGAGATCGCGCCGAGCTTGCCGCGCGATTGATGGGTTTCATCCCTCCAGAGGCCGCCAGCGGGCCGCCCTCCTACAGCATTGGTGATAAAGAGACGTTTTTCGTCGTTAACGATGATGAATCATTCCCTATTCAAGCGACGCTAAGCGCCATTGGCGAACATATCTACCTATGGGTAGAAAGCGCGAATGCCGGCGCCATCAGCCCGGCCGCGCTTGAAGCGATTGCCCGCGAATTTGATACCCGCATCTATCCTGAAACCCGCGCCCTCTGGGGAAGTGAGGCCAATCCCGGTTTTGATGGCGATCCGCGCATTTACGGCGTGTTTACCACTGGCCTTGGCGCAGTCGCCGCCGCTTATTTTTCCAGCGACAACAGCGCCCCCGCAGGCTCCACGCCCTCCGGAAACGGGCATGAAATGTTTATGTTCAACCTTGATATGCTCTCTTACGGCGTAGATATCCCCACGGTTTCCAGCATCGTCGCTCATGAATTTCAACACATGATCCGCCATCACACGCAGCCGGGTATGGAATTGTGGGTGAACGAGGGACTCGCTGAATTTACGCAGACCTACCTTTTTGGAGATTCCGGCTATTTCGTGTTCGACTTTATCTATCGCCCCGATACACAGCTGAACACATGGGCAGAAGATGGAAGTTTGCGCGGCTACAACTACGGCGCGGCGCTGGCGTGGATGACCTATTTCTATGAACGCTACGGAATCGAAGCGCTGGAGCAGGCGGCGGCAGTCAACAGCCAGCGCGGGTTGCTGGCCTTCGATCAGGCTTTACAGGCGATGGGCGAACCGGGTGTCAATGACCTGTTTGCCGATTGGGTACTCGCCAATGCGCTCTATCCGCTGGAAGATGCGGGCGTTTACGACTACGCATCGTTCTCTATCCTCAATGGTGTCACCCCTTTCACCAGCGCCATTGAGAAACTGCCAGCGAGCATGGCCGATACCGCTTCACAGTATGCCAGCGACCCGTATACTTTGAGCGTCTCCGATGCTGCGAGCATTGAAATAGCCTTTCAAGCGCCGTCTACCGTCGCCTTGATTCCAGATGGCGGCGAAAATCCATCGCGCTTCATGTACAGTAACCGCGCCGATATGGGCGATTCCATGCTTACGCGCGCTTTCGACTTGACCGGCCTCGATCATGCGACCCTAAATTTTCGTCTCTGGTACGATATTGAGGATGATTGGGATTATGGCTACGTAATGGTCAGCGCCGATGGCGGCGCAAGCTGGCAAATTCTGGAAGGCGCCCATACCAGCACCAACAACCCGCACAATGCCGCCTATGGCGCAGGCTATAACGGCGAAAGCCGCGGCTGGATTGACGAAACAATCTCGCTAGACGCCTTTGCCGGCCAGCGAATTTTGCTGCGCTTTGAGGTGCTCACCGATGACGGCGTGAACCGCCCCGGCATGGCGGTTGACGATCTGGAAATTCCCGAACTTGGCTACTTTGATGATTTTGAAACCGGCTGTGAGGATTGGGACGCGGCAGGCTGGGCAAACATCCTGAATCA
>JACSRP010000177.1 GCA_014879665.1 Anaerolineae bacterium
TTCCGGGCAAGATTTTCACCTGCTGGCCGATCCGCGCTGGCTGCGTAGGGCGCTGGTAAATTTGCTCTCCAATGCTATCAAATATTCAGGCGGCGGAAGCCTGATTCAAATCAACCTTACCCAGAGCGACAGCCAGCTGTTTGTGCGGGTACAAGATGAGGGATTAGGCATTCCGGACGACGACATCATCAGATTATTTGAACCATTCCACCGTGCGCGCAATGTCGAACACATCAACGGTACTGGTCTGGGATTGTCCATCGTCAAGCAGGCTGCCGAACTTCACAGCGGCAGCGTCTCGGTGCAAAGCAAGCTCGGTATCGGTTCGGCGTTCACGATCAATCTTCCCTCTCACCTCATCAGAGAACAATCATGAAGCGGATACTGGTGGTAGAAGATGCGACATCTCTGCGCAAAGACATCATCGAAATGCTCGACTTTGAAGGTTTTGAGGCTTTTGGCGCCGCCAACGGGCAAGAAGGCGTAGAAAAGGCGCTGGCGCTCAAACCGGAACTCATCATTTGCGACATCATGATGCCCATTATGGATGGCTTTGATGTGCTCGCTGCCCTGCGCAGTGAGCCTGCTACAGCCACCATCCCCTTCATCTTCCTTACAGCCCGCGCCGACCGGCTGGATATCCGTCAGGGCATGAGCCATGGCGCAGACGATTACCTCACAAAACCGTTCACCGTTCATGACCTGCTGAACTCGGTCAACGCGCGTCTTGAAAAAAACCAGCAGTTCAAGCAAGCCGCAGATCAGCGCCTCGATAGTTTACGCGGCAATATCATCCTCGCCCTGCCCCATGAGCTGCGAACGCCGCTGAATGTCATTCTCGGCTTCTCGGAGCTGATGGTTGCAGATGCTTCAATCCTTGATACTGAACGAACGCAAGAGATGGCGCGGCATATCAATGCTGCCGCACACCGTCTTTATCATTTGACTGAAAATTACCTCACCTACGCCCAAACTGAATTAATTGCCAGCGATGCCAAACTGATGGAGCGATACCGGCGGGGATTCCTGGTCTTTCCAGTATCCGCAGTTCGCCATTATGCTCACGAAAGGGTGCGTGCGTTAGGGCGCGAAAACGACTTCTCTATTGACCTCATCGAAGTTGAGTGCATCGGGCTTGCAGAAGAGTACCTTAAAAAGCTGGTCATCGAATTGACCGATAATGCCTGCAAATTCTCCGCAGAAGGTACGCCGGTTACGTTGTCTTCACAACTGGACGATAACCTCTATACGCTCACGTGGCACGATCACGGGCGCGGCATGACTCCCGAACAGATCGCCAATGTAGGCGCATACAACCAGTTTGAACGCCGTCTCTATGAAGATCAGGGCAGCGGTTTGGGCTTGATCATCTGTTCCCGTCTGATCGAGCTTGCCGGTGGAAAACTTACGATTGACAGCGCGCAGGGCGCAGGAACTAAAGTTGCCATTCAAATTCCGCGCCGCCATTGCCCTCAGGAGAGCTGAACAGGCAGGGCTACGAGAAACTCTCATGTATCTCTACGGAAATAAATAGGTTATACTTCGGTTTGTTGAATATCTGAACATCGCTATAATTGCGAACCTATCGGGTCACATCAAACGAAGGAGATCGATGCATGCAGCGAACCACGCGTTTTGAAACCCGCGCGTTTCTACTGCTGCTGCTTTCAATCCCGGCTTTCGCCCTGCTTGCAGCCTGCTATCAGCCAACCGGCAACGACCTTGAGGCGACCAGCATCGCAAACATTGCCGAAACTTTCACCCTTGTCCCTAGCATCACTCCCATTCCCAGTGATACCCCGGAACCTGAGCCGACGCAGGGCGCCTCTAGCTTTGACTTGATCGCCGTCACCAATACCTTGGATCCATTCAGTCAGGCATCTACTGAAATTGCTATGGCCCAGGGCGATCCCCTGCTGCAAACTGCAACCGCAATGGCGATTCTAGCTCAGCAGCTTGCCCCTGTAAATCAGGTTCAAGACCCCCTGTTACAGACCGCCACGGCGATGGCAAATTTCGGCATCGCGCCACAGCTTCAAGAGGGCATTGACCCGCTAATGCAAACCGCAACTGCCGTCATCCAGCGGGCGACCGAAACCGCCGGCTGGCCCATGACCCAGACTATGGCTGCGATCCTCGGCCCGTCGCCTACCTTCACCCTGCCGTTCATCCCTTCAGCCACATGGACGCCGATGCCTTCCGGTGTATGCACCCACACCGTCGTTGCCGGTGATAACCTGTTCCGTATCTCATTGGCGAACAACACCACCGTCAACGCCATTGCTGCTGCCAACGGCATCGTCAATCCTGCGCTGATCATCGTCGGGCAGGTGCTCACCATTCCCGGATGCGGTGGAAACAGCGGTCAGGTTGTGCCTCCCGGCGGCGGTGGTACTCCCAATTGCGCCGGGCAAACCTATATCGTGCAGCAAGGGGACAGCCTGTTCACCATCTCCATGCAGTTCAACGTGACCGTCAACGCAATCTCAACCTGCAACAATATCGCCAACCCCAACCTGATCTTCATCAATCAGCAGATAGTCATTCCGGCGGCGTAGGTTCGTAGTAACGTTTACATTCAAAGGGGCGAGAAGCCCGCCCCTTTTTGGTTCAAGAAGGTGCCTCATGGAAACTTACGATATTTCTCCCGAAATCCCCTTAAGCGAAACGCCCATCTACTCTGGCCGCGTCGTTAATCTAGTAGTAGCCGATGTGCAGCTTCAAAATGGCATGACCAGCAAGCGGGAGTTGGTTCGCCATCCCGGCGCTGTCGCCATCGTCGCCATTGATGCAACCGATCACCTGCTGCTTGTGCGGCAGTATCGCTTTGCCGCGCAGCAGGTCATGACCGAAATTCCCGCCGGCACGCTGAATCCCGGCGAAGACCCTGCTTTCTGTGCTGGCCGTGAGCTTCAAGAAGAAACCGGTTATAAAGCCGGAGAGCTAATCTCGCTAGGTGGCCTCTTCGTCGCTCCCGGCTACACGACCGAGTTCATCCACCTGTTTCTAGCCTACGATCTTTCTGAATCCCGGCTAGCCATGGACGACGACGAGTTCATTGACGTGCAGCGCGTGCCTTTCAATGACGCGCTGGCGATGATCGATCACGGCCAGATCATTGACGGTAAAAGCATTGTCGCCCTGCTCAAAGTAGCCCGCCTTCGCTAAACTAAATCCGTTATAATGCCCCCGCCATTCCCCCATCACTCCCTTTCCCCCCTTGATACCTGGAATTAGTGCCTGATATAATGATCGTTCGCAGCTTACCCAAAAGTGGAGCGCAGCACGGGCGTCATTCTGGCCTGAGTCCATTCGGACAACAGCTTTCAAGACGTGGACGGCAGCGCAATTAATGAGGAATGTTTCAAATGCATGAACTAATCGAGGCGCTTCAGGCGCCAGACCGGGGCTTCCCGGAATTTGGCCCCGGCGATACGCTGAAGGTACACGCCCTCATCGTTGAAGGTGGCCGTGAACGTATTCAGGTGTTTCAAGGAATCGTCATTCGCATTCATGGCGGCCATAACGAAAAGATGTTCACCGTACGTCGTATCGCTTCGCACAACGTAGGCGTAGAACGCAGCTTCTTGATGCGCAGCCCGCGTATTGACAAGATCGAAGTGGTTCGTCGTGCTGTGGTTCGCCGCGCGCAGCTCTACTACCTGCGTACCGCCCGTGGCAAGGCAGCCCGCCTCAAAGAAAAACGCTAATTTTCAAGTCTCGTCCGGGGGCGGCTCTCATTGCCGCCCCTTTTTGTAAGGTGTCCCCCACATGATTCGCCCACTCATTGGCATTACCACCGCATCCGTTAACCTACAAGGCAAAATCTATCACCGTGCCTATGCCCCCATTTCGCTGGCAACTGCGGCGGCGGGCGGCCTGCCAGTGCTAATCCCATGCGGTTTAGACGATGAAACCCTGCATGCCATCTACGAAACTCTGGATGCCGTCCTGCTTCCCGGCGGCCCGGACGTTGACCCGGCGCATTACGGTCAAAAACGCCATCCGCAGCTCGGCAATATTGATAATTCGCGTGACGCGCTGGAATTGACCCTCACCCGCTGGGCGGTAGACGATGACTTGCCGGTATTCGGCATTTGCCGGGGGCATCAGGTGCTAAACGTGGCGCTCGGTGGCACGCTGGTTCAGGATATCCCCTCGCAGGTTGAAACCGACCTCCCGCACGATATCCCCGACAACCTGCCCCGCTCCACGCGCATCCACGATATCACCATTGATCCTGAAAGCCGCCTTGCCGAAATTCTCGGTGGCACCCGCTTTCAAGTGAACAGCCTGCATCATCAATCGGTTCAAGACCCCGCCCCCGGCGCCGCCATGACCGCCTATTCGCCCGATGGCATAGTTGAGGCGCTAGAAATGCCAGACAAATCCTTCGTCCTCAGCGTGCAGTGGCATCCCGAAGATCTGTACGGCGATGATGAGTCCATGAACCGCCTGTTCACCGCGTTTGTACAGGCCGCCCGCGAACGGCACATCGCCCATGAGCGCGCCAATCCCGTCTGATCCTATGCTGCCGCCGTCATTTATCGGCGTCTTTGACTCCGGTATCGGCGGCTTGTCCGTCCTCCAGACCATTCACGCCGAATGGCCGGAAGCGGCGACGGTTTATTATGCGGATCAGGCACATTTTCCCTACGGCCCCAAACCCGCCAGCGAGCTGCATGCCTATGTAGATGCCGCCGCGCAAATGCTGATCGCCCGTGGCGCAGCAGGCATTGTGTTAGCCTGTCATTCCGCCAGCGCATCTAGCTTAGAACGCCTGCGCGTATCCTATCCAGAGACCCCGTTCATCGGCCTCGAGCCTGCCGTCAAACCCGCCGCCGAAGCCACTAAAACCGGCGTCATCGGCGTACTAACCACACAGATCACCTCGCAGGGCGCGCTTTACAAAAGCGTAATCGAACGTTTCGCCAGCAAAGTGCGAGTCCTCACGCAGATAGCGCCAGAATTAGTGGCTCTGGCTGAAAGCGGTGATATCGAATCGCCCCATGCCCGCGCCGTAGTCGAACGTAACCTTGCCCCTTTGGTTTCCGCAAATGCCGACCAGATTGTGCTGGCCTGTACACATTTCCCATTCCTCGCCCGTATCATCGGTTCGCTGACTCCCGCGGCGCTGGTTGATCCTGCTCCCGGTGTGGCGCGCCAAACGCGGCGAATATTAGAAAACAGGCTCCGCCCTCATGCCGGGCGCATCTACCTCACCAGTGGCGATCCTGAATCATTTTCAAGGGTGGCCGCCCGCCTGACAAACCAATCCGATCTCGACGTTCACCAGTTCCCCCTCTAGCGGCAGCCCGACCCCCCCCATTTTTAGGCCATCACAGCCGTTTCAAAAATAGAAACAAATGTTTAAACAAATGTTCACCATTGGCCCTAAATATCATGCTACGCTGATCGCATCATAAATTTCCGATCCGCTTGCCATCCGCAAATCGTCGGATCATTTATATCTTTTTTGCACTAACTAGCGTGGAGATTCGCAATCATGAACGCATTCAATAGCCTCACCACTCAGCCATCGCCCACCCCATTTCCCGCCACTGCAAAATGGCGCCGGGAAGATAACAACCATTTTTTAGCACCGTTCACGGAGACTAGCTCTAGCCGGGTGGCTTCAACCTCTGGCGGCTGTATTCGGGGATATTCCAACTTTCCCCTTTTAACTTTTAACTGTCCTTCCCCGCAGCGGGCGCGGGCGGGTAGCATCCTGCGGCACGCTTTCCAACGGCTGCACGCGGGTTGCCGTTTCAGGTCGCTTCACAGGCAGCAGAACAAAGAGTGTGGCGCCGGGCAAATGTTCCACACTGTGGCCGCCGCTTTCCGCCCAAATTTCGCCGCCATGGCCTTCGATAACGCCCTTGGCAATCGTCAGTCCCAATCCCGGGCCTGCGCCCATAAAGCTGTATGCGCCGCTGGAATGCAGCGATGGATCATAGCCGCGAAAGAACTTATGGAAGATCAATTCGAGATGTTCAGGTTTAATGCCTACGCCCGTATCAGTGAAGGCGATCAGCACAAAATCCTTATCTACCGGGCTGGCCGCTGGTTGCAAATGGGCATTAATCTCAATTCGACCAGCATCAGGAGTGAACTTGATGGCATTCACGATGATATTACGCAGCGCCTGCACCAGCCGTTGCGAGTCCGCTTCCAGTGGGGGCAGCCCTTTCAGCCCGCGCGCGGTCAGGGCAATTTTGCGTCCGCGAACGCCTTCCGTCAGCGGCTCAATCGCCAGACGCATCACGTCTTCCAGCGCAATCTCCGCAAAATCGAGATTCATTGCGCTCACATCCAGTTGGCTCACATCCAGCATCGCCGCGATCAGATCATCCATCCGTTCTGCCGCTTTGCGAATGTTCTGGATCGCAGCGTCCAGCGAGTCATCATCCAGAATATTCTGTTCGTAAAGCGCATCCAGAATATCAGCATATCCGCGTATTTGCGCGAGAGGGGTTCGCAGCTCATGGCTGGCAATCGTCACAAAATCGGTTTTAACGCTGTCCAGAGCGCGCATCTGTTCCTGCGTGGCCGAATGGCTCATCCGCAGGCCTTCAATCTCCGATTTCAACCGGCGCAGTTCATCTGCTTCGTTGGGGTTAGGCTCGCCGGCGCGTCGAAAAATCTGCACCGCATTTCGCTTTCTGGACAGCTCAGATCGCGCGATCCGTCACCGTCCGCTGTCTTACTTCATTGGCTTTATGCGCTCAGCCCTTGTGCTGCAATGGTAGAGGCGAGTCGCTGGCTCACCCATCCCTCCCCCCGCGATCTACGGTATCTACGCGCAGTGCATGGGAGTAATATCGAGGGTAAGGGATTAGGGGTAAAAACTTTTCAACATAACCCCACTTTACTTCAATATGTAATACGTGCCTTTTTTAGAGCCAACTTTGAGCAGAATCCCGCGCTCCACCATATCGGCCAGATCGAGGCGCAGAGTTTCCGCCGAAACTCCCTGGCACAGCGACCGGTATTCACGATTCGTGATCGAACCGCTGTCGCGAATATATTGCAGCGCCCGCGATTGCCGGTGATTGGTATTACGAACCCAGTCCGGCACCTGCTGGCGTTCACGGGAATTGAACAGCGACACGGCAAAACTGTATGGGCGCGCATCGAAGCTAGGCGGCAAATGCCCCGCCTGCTCCATCACCTCCATCATCCGGTCAATGCCCAGACCCAGCTCTTCGATATAGCCCCATTGAAACAGGCCGTTTACGATACGGGGATTGCGACTGAAATGTTCATCAACAATATTTTCAACAGTGATGAAACCGGGCAGCCCGCCAGGAGAAATCACCTCCATGCGGTCAGAATACATGCGAATTTCAATGCGTCGCCCCCGCAGGCGATAATCACGATGGCATATCGCGTTGACAATAGCTTCACGAACCGCAAACTGCGGGTATTCAGCCTGATCTTCGCGTTCAAGCCCTTTCACAACCGCGCCCACGGCCATTTCGCTCCAGATCAAATTCCACGAAGCTTCGATCAGGCGTGGCAGCGGGCCAGTCAGTTCTTCACGGCGGGTATAACCGGCAAGGCCGTTCTCTCCGCGCGGGGTCTTACCAACAAATTTAGCGAAGACCACCCCGGATTGTGGCATCCACTGCTGCGGAAAATCGGTGAACAGCAGCACCCCGCTAACCGTGGGGCGCCCGGCAGCATCAATCGCGCCAATTTCGCGCAGCAAATCATCGGTCTTCCCGGTGTGCGGTCGTTTGGTGCGCTCTGCCCGCTTAGCAAGATATTCATCAATCATCTTCTTGCTAAAGTCTTCTTTGGTAATGCCGGGAACGATATCGCTTTCGTAATCGCCCGTACTTTTGGCGCTGGCAAGTTTCAGAATTTCTTGCCCGCCCAATGGGCGATTTGACTTATCGCCGCGAATCAGCACCCGCCCGTCTATCAGCGCGTGCAGTTCAATACTGCGCGGCACCCGCAGCGCATAAACCGTAGTTGTTTCCAGTTCTACGGGTTCCCAGCTTCCGGTCACCACCAGTGGATTCGTGAGCGCGTCGGCTTCTTTCAACGCCTTAGCCAGCGACTCGGTCTCGAATTTGCCAATCGGATCGCCGGATTCTTTCAGGCCAACCACCAGCGTGCCGCCCTCGGTATTGGCAAACGATACCAGCGCCTCGGCAATCATGTTGGAGTCCGGCTTTTCAAGAAACGCTAATCGCGGCCCGGGGCCATTTTTTAGAAATTCTGGATTTAACATTCAGCAAACATTTTTTCGGCAGCTTAACAGCCCATATTGTAACAGAACTTATACACCCACCGCGAAAGGTCACCCCCTTTTTAGCTTTTGGCCTCTTTAACTTTCAATTTTTTTATTCAGCACTCAGAATTTCTTTTTACTCATCCATCTTTCCTCCCCCCAATCTCGTTATAATAGATTCTATAGAAATGGTGGTAGCAGCAATATGTTATTAAGCGCCCTGTTCATTACCGGCATGTTGATCCTTAGCATTTCCCAACTGGCAAGGATGATGATCTTGATCAGTGGGCACTGGAAAGGCCCGATCCTGCGCACCTGCGAGCCTTATGCGCCCGAAGAACCGATCTTTGACCCTATCCCCTCAATCCTGTTCTGGGCAGGCTCTTTGATACTCACTATCAGCACCGGGCTTACGGTATTTGCCCGCATTGAGGCGCCGATCTATATCATCGGCGCGCTGCTCATGATCATCGGCTTCTGGATCGGGCAGCGTGAGCGCGAAGGGCGGCTCCGAATCATGGAGTGGCTGCCTCTGCCCGCATGGTATAAAACGCTGAAAGAACGCACCACCCGCGAAGAACGCCGTCATATCGCCTACATGTGGCTGAACCTGCCCGAAAGCACCCGCGCCCATTTCAACGACAGTGATATGGCATTTGCAAAGTGGGTAGATTTGATGATTATGTCTACTGTGCAGCAGACGGTATACGACCCGGTGTTGGAGATGCGCAGCCAAACCTATCGCCATTGGAATCAACGCAAGCAGCTGTAAATTAATCTATTTCTTCGTCTAAAGGTTCATCAAATGCTTCGGGTTCAGGGGCAGGCGGCGCCACCGTGACCGCCAAAAGCTTACGCCCAAATAGCGCATACAGGCCAAACACCAGCCCGATCACCGCCGGGGGGACGCACATCGAAATGAATAATCGCGGGGCATTAGCGACGCCCGCGCCACCTAGCGACGCCCATAACAAGATGAAAATGACCACGCCCAGAACTGCCAGAAAGGCGCCGGCTATTAAAGCGCGGCCATAATTTGGAGAAGCCACCGTCACCTCGAATAATCATAAAACGACCAGCAAAACGCCGATTTTTCCCGTAGGAACGGGGCATGTGTCGCCCCATCTCATCGGCCTGAAGTTTAGTTCAGGCGCGAGGACGGTTCAAGATTGAATGTCACCTCGCCCCGCGTATCTCAGGCAGATACGGTTGGTTCTTTACGATTAGATACGTCCAGACTCACCATCTCATCGCGGTCATCATAGTCTAGAAGTTCCCCGTAGCGCCCCCAATCAATGGCAACGTCTAGCTGGCGTTCTGCGGTTTCATCGGGAAATTCTGGTTGTAACGCCGTATAGAATACTTTCCACGGCAGTTCTCCGCTTGGTACGGCCTTCAGCATCTGAATCATCCACTGGATCATCGGCACCCGGCGGGCACGCTGCGCGAATAACTCTTTACGCGTCAAAATTGAGGCTTCAGCGAAGGCTAAACCGAGCGGTGTAATTTGAATGTCGCCCGATTTCACCACCGCGAAATCGAGCATTTCCGCCATTTCAATAGACTGAACCAGATGCGCGGTTTCAACGCCAAGCTCACTTTCCAGCTTATAAATATCATACGGCGCCTTGAAACCGCTGATATGTTCCAGCAGGCCAGCCAGCGCCCCCACTGACGAACCGGGCAAAATCCGGGTGAGGCCAGGTGAACCGGGCGCCGTTCCAACTTCGCTCATTTCCAGCTGCGTATGCCCGGCGATGGCGCTGTAAATGCGATCCATCAGCACCTCAAAACTGCTGTCTTTGGCGCTGCGCGGATGCGGCAGATCAATCACAATTTCAGCGACGATGCGGCCAGGTTCTTTGCCCAGTACGATCACCCGATCCGCCATCGAAACGGCCTCTTCAATGTTGTGGCTGACCATCAGCACCGCCTTGATCGGCAGGCTTCCCCCCGTCCACAATTCCATCAATTCGCCGCGAAGCGATTCCGCGCTCAAGACATCCAGCGCGCTAAATGGCTCATCCAAACAAAGCAATTCTGGCTCAACCGCCAGCGCGCGGGCAAAACCGACTTTCTGGCGCATGCCCCCGGAAAGCTCACGCGGGTAGGCGCTCTCAAAACCGTCCAGCCCCACGAGATCAATCAACTTTTCAGCGCGGGAAAAACGCTCTTGAGACATGTCCCCACGGGCTTCTAAAGCCAGCGCCACGTTCGCCAGCACCGAAAGCCACGGGAACAGGGCGAACGATTGAAAGACCATAGTGGAATAAGGGTTGATGCCATGAACCGCCTTGCCCCGATAATAAACCGCGCCTTCCGTCGGCGAAATCAGCCCATTGATCATGCGTAACAGCGTGCTTTTGCCCGAACCGGATGCGCCTAGCAAAGCCACAAATTCACCCTCATGAATGGTGAGGTTAATATCCTTCACGGCAGTGAATTTGCGATCCCCTTGCCCGAAAATTTTAGTAACATGCTCCACTTTCAGCAGTACATTGTCGTTCATCATCTATCCTCTTACGCCTATTGATCCATCCGGAAACGGTCTTCAGCCACCCGGAACAGCCGCCGCCAGACGAGGCGATTGACGGCCACCACCAGCACAATCATGGTCAACGTGGCTGCCAGCAGCAGCGCAAAATCGCCAGCAGCGGTGGCCGAAGTGATCTGCGCGCCTAAGCCAGTCACCTGAGTAATTTCTCCGCCAAAATGGGTGTATTCAGCGACGATGCTGGCATTCCACGCTCCGCCGCTGGCCGTGATCAAACCGGTGATGATATACGGAAATAACGAGGGTAAGATCAGCGTTTTCCAGCGCCGCCAGCCTTTTAGCAGCAGCAGATCGCTGGTGTACTGTAAATCTTGAGGGATAGCCGATGCGCCAGCAATCACGTTAAACAATAGATACCACTGTGTGCCTAAAAGCATCAGCAGCACAGCAGCCATATTGGCACCGCCCGGCACGCCTAGCAACCGGATCAGCAGGATGGGAAACAAAGCCGTCGCCGGAATAGAGGCCGCAATCTGAACAATTGGCTGCAAAATGGCGGCGGCGCGCGCATTCGTGCCGATGAGCACGCCTACGGGAATCGTCCAGACTAAGGCAATCAGCACGGCAATAGAGACACGCAGTAAGGTTGCCCCCGCGCCAATTACGATTTGACCCCACTGCTCCAGCGGTACAGTGACCAGCATGCCCGCCGCCTGAAATACGCCGTAGCCAAGCAGCAGCGCCAGCAAAAGCAGCATCAGCCAACCAAGGAGCGAACGCTTTCGTTCAGCGTCTGGTTCCAGACTGGAAATGTGTTGCGGAGGACGATTCAGCTTCCGATCCAGCCAGAGATTGAACGGCTTGA
The DNA here is from genome assembly GCA_014879665.1 of Anaerolineae bacterium. Classification (GTDB taxonomy): domain Bacteria; phylum Chloroflexota; class Anaerolineae; order Aggregatilineales; family Phototrophicaceae; genus Flexifilum. Next base: position 11,599 of record JACSRP010000177.1, read on the forward strand.
ATAGTCGCATGTTGAGGAATGTGACTACGCGGGAACCCCGCAAGCTACTCAGAAACCACGATGTGGGTGGGTTGTCGTCGCTCACCTGAGACACTTTGAAGCGAGCTGCCCATGCCAGCAAAGGCCTCCACACCAGCTGATCCAGCAGCACAATGATGATGATCAGCGTGACGATACCGATGATGAGCGCCTGTGTATCCCCGTCTATCGCCGCCGTTTGCAGGTAAGCGCCAAGGCCGGGCAAGCGAAAGTCCCGATCTCCAAGCGTGAACATTTCGGCGGCCATCAGGAAGAACCAACCCCCTGCCCACGACATGACGCTGTTCCAGATCAAGCCCATCGCAGCAAAGGGAATTTCCACCTGTTTGAAGCGCAGCCAGGGGCTAAAACGAAAGACCGCCGCCGCCTCAAGATATTCGCCGGGGATGGTGCGCATGGACTGATAGAAGCTAAAGGTCAAATTCCATGCCTGACTGGTGAAAATCAGGATGACGGCGGCCAGCTCTACGGCAATCCCCTGCGGCAAAATGGCGGTCAACCCTAGCAACACTACCGGCAAAAACGAGAGGATTGGCACTGACTGCAAAATATCTAGCGCGGGCATCAGCCAGCGTTCGGCGCTTCTGCTGCGGGCGGCGGCGTAGCCATAAATGATGGAAAACAGAAGTGAAAGGATATAGGCGGCAAGCATTCGCCCGATAGACATCAGCGCATAAAAGGGCACCGCCGCCGGATCGAGGTTAATTTCCGGTCCTTCAATAATTGCGGGCGTGCCAAGCGCAAGCTGTAGGCCAAAATAGAGGATAACAGCGATCAACAGTAGAACGGCTAGATCGCCTTTGCCAAAGCCCACGCCTTCGCCGGAAGGCTGCCGAAAAATACGCTGACGCAGGAACATATTGCCTCCTCGTTCAGGAGAAACGAGCGCCAAAGCACGATCAGCGCAGCAGTAGAGATGCAGCACACAACTCTAAACTGTTTACGCCTAAACACACACAAATTCGATCAAGATGTCTTTTGCAAACGGTTCCAAAAAGTGGACGGCTGCGCCGCTAACCGGCACGCCGCTCTTTCCGCTGGTCGGAATTATAGAGGGGTTTAACGCCGGTAAAGCGGGGTAAATTGACAAGTTTGACGATAACTAGGCCCGTCCAACATGGGTTTTGAGAAGCACCGACTCCTAAGGATCAATGAGATAAAGCATAACGCTAAGGTTTGAGATTTGTAAAGTCAGAATTATGGGGAGTAATGGGGAATAAGGAACGAGTGAAAAGCAGTTAAAAGAGGAAAGTTAAAAGTTAAAGGGAGGGAACGGGAAGGGTTTTTGTAGACGGGCGCGCCGGGGCACGCCCTTACAGAGGATAACCAGTTAACTACCGGGATTAAACGCGCGCGCAGTGGCAGTAGCGCCCTCAATGATGGCAGTAGCCGTCATTTGAAGGCCGTCGGGAGCTGCATTTTGTACGGTTAGAGAAGGTGTTCTATCCCACTGAAGAGCAATGAACATCAACAGCCCGCCGATGATAATGCCGATAATGAGCAGCAGCCACTGGGGGCGGCGGCGGACGATTTCATCATTTTTTCGCTTATTCGCGCTGTCGGTTGTTGAAGATGCCATGATACCCCCCCTATAAACGGCTGATATAGCAGTATACGCACCTTATAGGAGGCAAGTTGCAGCGGAAAAGAAGGCATCTACTCGATAAGACGGCGAGCGCGTCGAGGCGTGCCCCCGCCACCGTTAAACGGGAGGGCGGACAAGGCATGCCTTGTCCCTACAGCACAGCAGGTGAGGGTCTGTCCAGCAATTTTGTTCGCTTAAATGCCTTATCGAAAAAATAAAAAGCAGCGGAGTTCCCGCTGCTTTTAGGCAAGCTCAAGGCGTAAAAAGGTGAAATCCACAGTGGCCGATGATGATTTTTTGCTCATCTTCTAACCAGTAGAAATGTATCCGGTAGTTGTTGCCCAGCTTCAGATGCGCGGTCATCAAGAGTTCCTGCTCATTGTAGGAGAAGGTGCGCTCACGGCGGGCACGCTTAACGTTCATGGTGGAGTCGCTTTCATGCGCAGAAAAGATATTTGCGCCGAAGATATCAATCGGGGAATTGCCGGTATCAGGTATAAGCAGCTGATCGCGGTAAACAGTCGCCAATTTCCAGATCAATTCAAAGAGCATCCGACCATTATCAACATTAATTTTCTTCGCGCTTTCCAACGCATTATCGAGGACAACCAACCGGTCGCTAAAGTAACTGCCGCAAGCTTCTAGCACACGATCCGGCTTTGAGCGACCCGCCAATTCGATACAAAGATCATATAGATTTTCTTGCAACGCCCCGCTGCTGCGCGCCTTTTCGCTCTCAAGCGTGTGATTTCGATGTTCAACACGCTTTTTTTCATCTTTAAGCTGCTGAATTGTGGCTGTGTGATCCTCAATCTGCACCGCCAGATCAAGGGTTTGTTCCTCCCAAACCTGCTGATCCTCATCGTATTTCTTCTCGATCTGGGCAACCGTTGGCCGCACATCAAAGTTGTGATCAATATACGCTTGCACCTGATCGAGCAAATCGGCGCGGTTACGTTCAAACTGAACATAGTGATCGTATTTGTACCCGTCGCTTGAAGGGTAATCACAAAAGCCGGCATTTTGATACGGGATATTTTGCCGCATCAGAAATTCCAGAATCTGATTTCGGATGGGTTCAGCCGAGCTAAAGACCAGATACGTGCTGGCGCTGCGCTCATCTACAAGGTACTGTATTTCCCGACTGTTCGGATTCGTGCTGTATAAGTCGGTCAGTTCTGTGAGGGTTTCATCGGTATCAATGGCGATTTCTACCTGATATTTATCGCCTAAGGTGTCAATCCGCAGGCTCAATACCGAAGCTTCAAGCTGCAAGCCCTGTTCGTCTATATAGGGGGCGAGTTTTGCAGCCAGCTTTTTGGGGATGTAACCTACATCTTCCCGATGTTCAGTTTGCACATTGATAGCATATACATCATAGGGATTCTCTGGTTGGCGAATCAGCCTCAGTTTTTGACCTAGCATTAGCCGACGAATGACTTTCGGGCGGCCATCATGCTGCATTCCCGTGATGTGGGTGTGGATAACTTTCCGGTCAAACAGCCCTCCGGTTGAAATCTCCTCAATACTTGATTGTAAAAGGACGACTTGCGCTTCCAAGTCGGTGAGGATTTTTTGAACATCAGTGCGGTGAGGGTTGATGCGCGCAACTTCACGCAGACACTTCTTTTTATGTTCAATATTATCTACACAGGAAGCCAAGCCCATCCAGACGTCTTCACAATCACGGTTTTCGTATACAAGGCTCACCAGCAGTTCTTTAGCCTCTTTCACCTGCCCCATTCGATACATGCGCATGGCTCTTTGTGCTTCTGCACGACAGTTCATCAACTTCCCCTCCATCAAAAACAATACAATCTCTCTTATCTTACAATTGAGTAAAGGAAGCGTTGATAATATTTTGGAAAAATTCACATCCGCAATAAATGTAATTTTTGGGAGTTACCCGTAGGCTGTAAGGCAGGAAATAAAAAAGCAGCGGGGGTTTCCGCTGCTTCAAGAGACTGAGGGACCTGGATTCGAACCAGGATTGATGGATTCAGAGTCCATAGTTCTACCGTTGAACTATCCCT
>JACSRP010000179.1 GCA_014879665.1 Anaerolineae bacterium
TGATCATCAAGGTGGCACCACGGGAAAGCCTCTTCTCGTCCTTGTTACGGGAGAGGCTTTTTGTATTGTGAGGATATGACGATGGTGCTTGCGATGACCCGCGCTGAGGCGCTCCCCTCGCGCAGTACAGTGAGCGAATTGTTCCAACAGGGCGACCTTGTGCCTGTTTACCGCCCACTACTGGCAGACTTAGAAACCCCGGTCTCTGTGTACATGAAATTATCCCGTCTGGGTAATGTGGCCTTCATGCTGGAAAGCGTGGAAGGTGGCGAACAGGTGGGACGATATTCCTTTCTCGGTGTGAACCCCAAAGGCGTGATTACAGTTCGAGATAATATTGTCACACGGACGCTGCATGGCATTACTACGCAGCGTTCACTTGAGGATGGCGAAGATCCGCTGGATGCAGTTGAACGTGAGTTTGTGCGCGTGAAACCGGTGCATATTGACGGTCTGCCGCGGTTTATTGGCGGGGCGGTGGGCTGCCTGAGTTACGATGTAGTGCGTTATTTTGAGCGACTGCCGGATACTGCAATTGATGCGGTTGAGGTGCCGGATGTGGCCTTCATGCTGGTGGACACGGTGGTCATCTTTGATCACGCTAAACACCAACTGCTGGTACTGGCGAACGCTCATAATACTGGCGATCCGGATGCAGCTTATGACGATGCGTTAGAACGCATTGAAGAAATTGTGGGTGCACTGCGACAGCCGCTTCCAGCGCAAGTACAGGCTGCGGCAGTCGCTGAAGATGAGGCGACCACAGCCAGCATTACCCGCGAACAGTTTGAAGCCAACGTTGAGCGGGCGAAAGAATATATTGCGGCGGGAGACGCTTTTCAGATTGTGCTGTCACAGCGATTGATTCGCCGTACGGAGGCATCGCCGCTGGCTGTATACCGCACGCTTCGGGCGATGAATCCGTCGCCGTATATGTTCTTTCTGCAATTCAGCGATGAGTTTACGTTGATCGGAGCATCGCCGGAAACGCATGTGCGCCTTGAGGATAATATTGCCACTGTGCGCCCGATTGCGGGATCGCGGCCACGCGGCGCCGACACGGAGGAAGATCGCGCCCTGGCGGAAGAACTGCTGGCCGATCCAAAAGAGCGCGCAGAACATATCATGCTGGTGGACCTAGGGCGAAACGATCTTGGCCGCGTCTGCAAATATGGTACGGTCAAAGTGACCGACCTGATGTTCATCGAACGTTATTCACAGATTATGCATATTGTGAGCAATATACAGGGCGAACTGCGCGGGGATATGACGGCGTTTGCGCTGCTGCGGGCAACTTTTCCGGCGGGCACACTGAGCGGGGCGCCGAAGGTACGGGCGATGGAAATCATCGAGGAATTAGAAGATTCGCGCCGCGGTGTTTATGGCGGCGCGGTTGGATATTTCAGCTTCGATGGCTCGATGGATACTTGTATTACCATTCGCGCGGCGTTGATGAAGCATCAGACGTTGTATATTCAGGCGGGGGCGGGAATTGTAGCAGACAGTGTGCCGGCCAATGAATACCAGGAATCGATCAATAAGGCGAAGGCCATGCTGTTAGCAGTGCGCCGCGCAGAAGAAGGATTGGCATAAAACGCCACTTTGCATTCGAATGGGCAGCATATTAGCTACCCTTGAGGGAATATTTTAGTTTGGAGAGTGAATCTTGGTCAAGCGAGTGGTTTTTATCCGTTCTGGAGAAACAGATTGGAACAGACAGGAGCGGTGGCAGGGTTGGGCAGCTTCGCCGTTGAATGCACATGGCTTGCAACAGGCAGAGGCGCTGGGGCGATTTGTACGGCATATCGGCCTTTCGACGCTGTACACCAGCGATCTGCGCCGGGCGCTGCAAACAGCCGATGCGTTAGCTGTATATCTCACCTTTGAGCCGATTCCGGACGTGCGTTTACGCGAACGCGCAGTCGGGCTGTGGCAGGGGCTAACCTTCGACGAGATGCAGGCATGGTACCCGGAAGAATTCGCGGAACTGCTGGCAGATCGAGAGCATTTTACGCTGCCCGGTGGCGAGTCGCGGGCAGAAGTTCGCAATAGGATGCAGGAGGCATTTGACGATTTTATTGCCCGTGATGCTGGCGAAACGATTGGCATTCTCTCGCATACGGCGGCGATTAAATTCCTGCTCGATGAATTAATCCCTAGCTCAGTGAGCGAAGATTACAACCTTGGCAATACCTCGGTGACCACAATTCGCCGCAGCGAGGGTGGTTGGGAACTGGTAGCATCCGATGATCAGGCGCATCTTGACGGGCTGGCATCCAGCGCTGTCACAGAACCGGAGGAACGACGATGATTGTAGTAATTGATAATTATGACAGCTTTACCTATAACCTCGTTCAACTGTTTGGCGAGTTGGGCGCAGAGATCTGTGTATTTCGCAATGACATGGTTTCGGTCCGGCAAATTGCTGATCTTTCGCCAGGCCAGATTGTGATTTCGCCGGGGCCGGGGACGCCGGATGATACCGGAGTTTCGCTGGACGTGCTGCGCGATTTAAGCCCGACGATTCCCACGCTGGGCGTATGCTTGGGGCATCAGTCTATCGGGCAGGTGTTTGGCGGCGTGGTTAAGCGCGCACCACAACTGATGCACGGCAAAACCAGCCTGATTTATCATCAGGGCGAGGGGATATTGGCTGGGATGGCGCGGCCATTTGAGGCGACCCGTTATCACAGCCTGATCGTTGAAGAAAATACGCTGCCGGACTGCCTGCATATTACCGCCCGCACGATTGACGGCGAAATTATGGGGCTTCAGCATAAGGAACTACCGATATACGGCGTACAGTTCCATCCTGAAAGCATCCTGACGGCCGATGGGCGCAGGCTTTTGCGGAATTTCGTTGAACTGCGTGAGCAGATTCCAGCATAGAGGGGCATAGTGATGGATATTCAACGCGCGATAGATCTGCTCAGCCGCTTCGGCCATCTTCAGCAGAGCGAAGCAGAAGCGGTCATGAATCAGATCATGAGTGGCGGCGCAACTGATGCGCAAATTGCGGCATACCTGATGGCGCTGCGTATGAAAGGCGAAACCCGCGACGAAATTGCTGGCAGTGCCCGCGCGATGCGCGCCAATGCCAACAAAGTGACCTCGCAGAGCAATAGCGATGTGCTATTGGATACCTGCGGCACGGGTGGCGACAAGTCCGGCACTTTCAACATCAGCACGACAGTTGCCTTTGTGGCGGCGGGTGCGGGGGTGAAGGTTGCTAAACATGGCAACCGCGCGGCAAGCAGCAAGTGTGGCAGTGCTGATGTGCTGTCACAGCTTGGCGTAAACCTTGATTTGACGCCAGATCAAGTGGGGACGTGCATTGACGAAGTGGGTATCGGCTTTCTATTTGCGGCGAAAATGCACCCGGCGATGCGTTATGCAATAGGCGTGCGCCGGGAAATGGGCGTGCGTACCATCTTTAATATTCTTGGACCGCTAACCAACCCGGCGGGCGCGCAGCGACAGTTGATGGGCGTATTTACGCCTGATTTGACGGATTTGCTGGCGCATGTACTGGGCGAACTGGGATCGGTCAATGCGCTGGTGGTGAGCGGCTATGGCGGCGTAGATGAACTGACTACAACCGGCCCGAACCGGATCAGCCATTTCCGGGACGGGCGCGTGGAATCGTATGAGCTTGATGCGGAGTCGCTGGGCTTTAAAGGATCGCATATCTCTGATTTGCAGGGCGGGGATGCTGTAGAAAACGCGGCTATTTTACGGGGGGTTTTAGCTGGTACGGTGAACAGCGCCAGGCGGGATGTTGTGCTGCTGAATGCGGGTGCGGCATTCATCGCGGCTGGCCTCGCTGAAGATATCGCGGGCGGTATCGCGCTGGCAGTCCGGATTATTGACAGCGGCGCGGCGGCGGCGAAACTGGATGAGCTGATTGCCTATAGTCAGAAACTGACCAGCGAAATAGTCTAGGGAGCGAGCGCACTTGTTCGTAAAGACAGACACTATTCTCGATAAGATTCTCGATGCCAAAACAGAGCATGTCGCTCGCTTAAAACCGCGCGCTGCGGAACTGAGAATGCTGGCAGAAGCCATGCCGCCGACCCGGAATTTTACTGAGGCGTTACATAAGTCGAAGGTGGCGTTAATTGCCGAAGTGAAAAAGGCATCGCCCAGTAAAGGCGTGCTGATCGAGAACTTTGATCCGGTGGCACTGGCGCAAACTTATGCAAATAACGGTGCCAGCGCGATTTCTGTCTTGACTGACGCGCCATTCTTTCAGGGCGATATTGAGCATTTGCGGCAGGTGCGGGCGGCGGTAGAGATGCCGCTGCTGCGTAAAGATTTCATCATTGACCCGATCCAGATTGATGAAGCGCGGGCGGCGGGGGCGGATGCAATTTTGCTGATCGTGATGGCGCTGGATGATGCACAACTGACTGACTTGCGCGGCTATGCTGTCGCCTCAGGGTTAACCCCGCTGGTTGAGGTGCATAATGTGGGCGAATGCGAGCGCGCGCTTAAATGCGGGGCAGCGTTGATTGGCGTGAATAACCGCGATCTGCGTACTTTCCGTGAAGATTTAGGGACAATTGAGCGAGTGGCTACCATGCTGCCTGAAGCTGTGACGCTGGTTGCCGAAAGCGCAATTCGCTCGATAGAGGATGTTCGGCGGATGGGCGAGTTAGGCGCCTCGGCGGTGCTGGTGGGAGAGGGGTTAGTAAAATCTGGCGATATTGCGGCGCAGGTGCAGGCGTTTAGCAATCAGCCTCAAAAGCTGCGCGCTGAATAAATGTTGACGGCTTTCCAGCGGAGATGATCAGGAAATATATTATGCCGGTAAAAGTTAAAATATGTGGGATTACTTCATTTGAGGATGCGCTGGCGGCATCGGCGGCAGGCGCAGATCTGCTAGGGCTGAACTTTTACCCGAAAAGCCCGCGTTATATTTCGCCAGACGATGCCCGCGAGTTGTGTGCGGCGCTGCGGGCGGAGCTGGGTTTAGATTGCCCGACCTTAGTAGGGTTGTTCGTGAATGAACCGGTTGGCAAAATTTCGGTAACGATGGAGAAGGTAGGCATCCGCTTTGTGCAGTTGAGTGGCGACGAGTCGGTAGAAATGCTGCATGAACTGCGCGGCACTGCTTATAAGGGGATTCGTCCGAAAAATACGGATGAAGCCGGAGATGATGCGCGTTACTTTGCGCCCGACTTCAGTGAAGATGAGCGCATTCCTTCACTGCTGATAGATGCTTTTCATCCTGATTTATATGGCGGCACAGGTGAACAAGCCAGCTATGAAGCGGCGTTGAATGCGAGATTATTGACTCCGCGCTTAATGCTGGCGGGCGGGCTGAAGCCTGAAAATGTGACTGCCGCAGTTGAGGCGGTACATCCGTGGGGCGTGGATGTCGCTAGCGGCGTTGAAATTGCCGGGCATCCGGGGCAGAAAGATGCGGTTAAGATGCGCGATTTTGTGCGGGCAGCAAAGCGTGTAGGAGTGATGAACTAAATATGAAAGAACAGGCTTCTTATATCGAAACTGGCGCCGCAGATGTACCCGATGCCCGCGGCTATTATGGCGATTTCGGCGGACGTTTCGTGCCGGAAACGCTGGTGCCGGCATTGGATGAATTGACCGCTGCTTATGCTGAGGCGATGGCTGATCCTGCATTTCAGGCGCGGCTGGAATTTTTGCAGCGAACCTATACCGGACGGCCCACACCGGTCAGCTATGCCGAACGCCTGTCGAAAACACTGGGCGGGGCACAAATCTATCTGAAGCGTGAAGATTTAGCGCACACCGGCGCGCACAAGATCAATAACGCGCTGGGGCAGGCGCTGCTGGCCGAACGCATGGGTAAGCGGCGGATTGTGGCTGAAACTGGCGCAGGACAGCACGGCGTCGCCAGCGCCACAGCCTGCGCCATGCTAGGGCTGGAATGCCACGTGTATATGGGCAGCGTAGATATGGAACGGCAGAAGCCGAACGTGTTTCGCATGAATCTGATGAACGCGGAAGTCGTTCCGGTAGAAAGCGGCACGAAAACACTGAAAGACGCGATCAACGAGGCAATCCGTGATTGGGTGACGAACGTGCGCGATACGTTTTACCTGCTTGGTTCGGCGCTGGGACCGCATCCTTACCCGATGATGGTGCGCGATTTTCAGAGCGTGATTGGCACCGAAGCCCGCGCGCAAATGTTGGAGCAGGTCGGACGGCTGCCGGATACGTGTATTGCCTGTGTGGGTGGCGGTAGCAACGCGATTGGCCTGTTTCATGCCTTCAGAGATGACGAACATGTCGAGTTGATCGGCGTGGAGGCGGGCGGCCATGGCGTTTCCACCGGTGAACATGCGGCACGATTTGGTGATCCGAACAAAGGGCGGCCCGGCGTGCTGCATGGCTCAAAGACATTTGTGCTGCAAAACGGTGACGGGCAGATCATGAATACCCACAGCATTTCCGCGGGATTGGATTATGCGGCGGTGGGGCCGGAACATTCCTATTTGCGCGCTAATGAGCGGGCATTTTACACCTCTGCAACCGATGAAGAGGCGATGGCCGCACTGCAACTGCTGAGTCAGGTTGAGGGGATCATCCCTGCGTTGGAAAGCTCGCATGCAGTGGCAGAGGCCATTAAGCGCGCGCCAGAAATGTCCAGAGATTCGATCATCCTGATCAATCTTTCCGGTCGTGGCGATAAAGACCTCGAAACGATTATGAGGACAGTGGGCAATGAGTGAAATTCAGCAAACGGTTGTCAGTGTAATTCTGATCAACCCCAAAGCTGAAGTGCTGCTTCAGCAGCGGGATGACCGCCCTGATTTGCTATATCCCGGCATGTGGACGCTTTTTGGCGGGTCGGCTGAAACCGGGGAGACTCCCCATGTGGCGGTTTATCGTGAATTAATGGAAGAACTAGGAATTGATAAAGCCGATCTCATTTACTGGATGAATTACCTCTGCCCGGCACGAAGTATTGAAGGTCAGATAAGAACGACCAATCATGTCTATTTTGCGTCAGTGGATCCGGAAATGACGGTGTTAACGCTGAACGAGGGGCAAGCGATGCGCTGGTTTTCGCGCAAGGATGCTGAAACACTTGAACTGGCGTATTTGCAAGCGCCGGTTCTGAAACAATTTTTTGAAGCGGGATTACATGAATACGGGAAACAGCAGCTATGAACACTGTTGATTCGGCTTTGCGGGGGACGGCGGCGATTGCGGCCATGTTTGAACGTACACGTTTAGAGGGACGAAGCGCATTTCTGCCGTATTTTCCGATCGGTTTTCCGGGTTATCAGGAATCGCTGGAAGCAATTATGGCGATGGCAGAAACGGGCGTAGATGGCTTTGAAATTGGTATGCCCTTCAGCGATCCGCTGGCTGATGGCCCGGTGAATCAGGCGGCGATGCAAATTGCGCTTGAAAACGGCACGACAGTGCAGACCTGCCTTGATGCCGTGAAGGCGCTGCGAGATCGCGGCGTGGATCAGCCTATGCTGTTGATGGGCTATCTCAACCCGATTCTGGCTTATGGTGAAGAGGCCTTTGTGAAGGCAGTGGTCAATGCGGGTGCAGATGGCTTGATCGTACCCGATTTGCCCCCTGAAGAGGGCGCGCTGCTGAGCGGCCTGTGCCAGAAATATGGGCTGGCGCTGGTCTATTTTCTTGCGCCAACCAGCACACAGGAGCGGATTACGCTGGTCGCGGGGCAGGCGACAGGTTTTATCTATGTCGTCTCGTTCACCGGGGTGACCGGGGTGCGCAGCGAACTGCCAGACGACCTGACTGAATTTATAAGCCGTTTGCGGCGGCAGGTGAACGGCGTGCCGCTGGTGATGGGCTTTGGTATCAGCAAGCCGGAACATGCGCGGTTGGTAAGCTCAATAATGGATGGTTTCATTGTCGGCAGCGCGCTGGTGCGCGCAGGACGCGAGGGAACGGATGCTGTTCGAGAGCTTAGTCTTTCGCTGAGGCAGGCGTTGAATTAGCCTGTCTGATCAACTGTGTTCAGGTTTGTTATCGCGCCGCTGTCATCAACTGTAAATCTGAATAGTATCGCTGAATCACCCGTATTCTCTGGATTTGAAACGGGTAGACGTGCGCCTGTAAGATAGTCATATAATCCGATACGGATAACGTAATTCCCGGATTCAAGATCTAAGGGCAATGTTAGCTCAAGGGGATCGCTGAAAAAGTATTCCCCCACCTGCCAGAGTGCTGTTTGCTGGTCGCTGCCACCCGGCGCGCCGTCTGCCTGCGCTAGAGGAACAACGCTCCCGGCGGATGTCAAATGCAGAAATGTAGAGTAGTTCGCGGGTGGATGGTCAAGCGCTTCCCAGAAGAGCTGGAGTGATAAAATATCGCCAGCGTTCATCGGGGTATGCGTGAATTCAAAGCCTTGCAGCGCAATTTCACCCGCAAAACTCAATTCGCTAAGATGCTGTAGAGGTTCAATACGAGCAAGAATCGTATATGGACCGCGCCAGCCATACCCCCCAAACTCACCAAGATATAGGACATCATCTAAATCAAGTAATGTGATTGCGGTTTCCCACTGATCTACAGGATAGGCGATATAGCCTACGCCAGTTTCCTGATGCCACTCTTGTGGCGAAAAGACCGTGAGATTGGCGCGTTCTACCCAGTCAAACCAATGTTGATAGGGAATCCCTCCCCAGATTGGATTGAAGGTCTTGTGATTATCAGCGGTAACGAGGATGGATCCGGGGAGAAGATTGCGGTCCACCCATTGACGCAGGGCTACCCGCGAGTCTGGCAATTGCCGATTATGAATGATCGCTATCGTTTGTGGCAGTGGGGGCACGATCAATAAAAAGCCCACTAGAATGGTGAGCGCAGGGCTTAGGAATGAATATCTTGAAAATAACAGCACACCGATAGCAGGAATCGTTGCGGCAACTAGCACGATGGCTGCAAGTGTCGCGGGAATTAGAAAACGTAACCCATTCACCGTTCCGGAATTGAAGGTGTTGATCAGCAGCGGGACTGTGATAAGGAGCCAATAGCATAGGATAAGCTGGCAAGCCGAATCCTTAAGCTGTGCAGCTGAATCTGAAGATTTCACCCCATACCGGGTTGCGATCAGAAGCGCGGGGCTTAACAGGATCATAACCGCCCCTGGAAGCCCGATCATCTGTAATGCTGTGCTGAAATTGCCGATGAAATACTGCAAGTTGAGCAGGCTTGCGAAGCCACTTAAGCGCGCAACATCGGATGTGCCGGGAGTATTCAGCGATCCCGCGCCATAGATTCCCACGAGAAAGAGCGCCGAGATCGCAATTAACATGATCCCCATTACAAACGCACGGCTAAATGTTACGCGCTTTTCCGGCTTGTTGATCCATAAATAAGCCAGTGCGATGAAGCCCGGCATAATCACCGGCAGCGCAGAATATTTGAAGAACGCTGCGATTAGCCCGGTGACAATGCTTCCGAGCGCCCAGCGTCCGTGATGCTTTGCCCGAACGCTGTTCAGCGCGGCATAAAGCGTAATTGCTGAGAATAAAAAGACATAGGGATCAGGAGTCGCGTAGACATACTCGACTGCTATTGGAGACAGCGCCCAGATGCTGCCGGCGACCAGCCCGGCGGCCAGCGCATTAGTTTTACCAAGCGGCTGTGCTATGCATTGCGCGGCCAAAAACAGAAATACTGAGACAGCGGCGCTAGCAAATACGGCTAAGAATCTCAAGATTTGTACAGTTGGCGCTAACCCTGATGGCCCGTTAGCGCCAACGCCAAGCTGAACCATGAGGTTGATAGCCAGAAACGCAGGTGGATAGCCGTCATGATAACCTTCGAGGTCAAACAGCCCCTGCCACTCTTGAGCCTTTAGGTAAGATGCCGGTTCATCCGGGTGGTCAATATAAGGTAATCCGAAATTGTAGGACAGCAGTCGTGGAATGAGGGCGCTCATAAAGAGAAGCAGGCAGATTGCTGCCGACAAACGGTGTGAAGTGAGGAGGCGGGTAGCATTCATGGGTTGGTTAAAGGCATTAGCTGAGATTGAAAATGGAGCGCGTAATTCGCCAGCATCATAGGTCTAGACTGCTGAATTATATTCGGTCTGTGGATTTATTGACATCGCCTGAAATCTCGTGTTATGCTCATCACGTTCTTTTGAAGTATAGGTTATGATGCGTCAACAAATTCCAGCGTTCGGCTATTACTTTTATTACTTTAGCGGCCACATAGTCGAGGTTGGAATGTTGCGCGCTGCCGAATAGGCAGCACCCGTTAAGTAGTGTGAATAACAGGCGCGGAGCAACAGCTCCGCGCTTTTTTATTTTGTTGGGCATAAGGAGGCGGTGTAAACGATGAAATTTCGTGGCGTTAGAGGAGCCACAACCGTTGGTAAAAATACCGCAGAGGCTATTCTAGCGGCGACGCAAGAATTGTTAGAAGCGATGGTTGAGGCGAATCAAATTGATGAAGATGATGTGATCAGCGTGATTTTTACCGCTTCACCTGATCTCAACGCAGCGTACCCCGCAAAAGCTGCGCGCGATATGGGATGGCGGCGCACCGCGCTGCTAGGCTGCCAGGAGATGGATGTGCCAGACGGCATCAAGATGTGTATCCGTGTGCTGATTCACTGGTCAACCCCTAAGGCTTTAGATGAAATTATGCATGTTTATCTACGCGAAGCCTTGATTTTACGCCCCGATCTTTATCCGGATAACAAGCTGGTTATCGAGCATAGACAAGAGGAGAAATAATGATCGTTGTCATGAAACATACCGCAACACCGGTTGAGGTTGACGAAGTGGTGGCACAGGTGAATGCCGATGGTTACACACCCCACATTTCGCAGGGAGAAACGCACATGATCATCGGGTTGGTTGGTGAAAGCCCGACGCCGCTGCGCGAAGACAATTACAGCTCGATGAACGGCGTTGAAAAAGTAGTACGGGTTTCTTCACCGTACAAGTTGACCGGGCGCGATATGCACCCTGATAACACCTATGTTCCACTAAATGGTTCGTCGGTAGGCAAAGCAAAAGTTGTCGTGATTGCCGGGCCATGCTCGGTTGAAAGCCGCGAACAGATCATCGAGATTGCCTGTGCGGTGAAAGAAATGGGCGCAACGGCACTGCGCGGCGGCGCGTTCAAGCCGCGCACCTCTCCCTACAGCTTTCAAGGATTCGGAGAAAAAGGCTTGCAGTGGCTGGCCGAAGCCCGCGAGATGACTGGGCTGCCAATCGTGACCGAAGTGATGGATCCGGCGCTGGTGCCGATGGTTGCCAGCTATGCAGATGTGCTGCAAATTGGCGCGCGCAACATGCAGAATTTCGTTCTGCTCAACGAAGTTGGCAAGAGCAAGCAGACGGTGCTGCTCAAGCGGGGCATGGCGAATACGATGGAAGATTTGCTGATGAGCGCAGAATACGTGATGGCGCAGGGGAATGGCAAAGTGATGCTGTGTGAACGGGGTATTCGTACTTTCGAGAAATACACCCGCAACACGTTCGATATTAACGCCGTGCCAGTGCTCAAGCATCGTTCCCATCTGCCGGTGATTGCAGATCCTAGCCATGCGGTGGGCTACTCGGAGTATGTGCACTCAATTGCGCTTGCATCTGTAGCTGCGGGTGCAGATGGACTGATCGTTGAAGTACACCCGACTCCGGCGAAGGCTGCCAGCGATGGACGGCAGAGCCTTGATTATGCTGGATTCAAGAAAATGATGGATGCTGTGCAGCGGGTGGCTGAAGCAGTTGGGCGGACAGCCTAATGTCCGCCGGTGGCTTTAAGTGCCGCCAACTGGCGGTTGTCGGGTTGGGGCTGATGGGGGGGTCTCTGGCGCTGGCGCTTCGCCCGTATGCAGATACGATAGTCGGAATAGAGCCGGATGCCCCGACGCGGGAATATGCGCTGAAGCAGGGCATAGTGGACGGCGCTACTGATGACTTGCGCGCCGGTGTGCATGAAGCCGACTGCGTGATTTTATGCGCGCCGGTGCGTACCATCATTCAGCTTGTGGCCGGGAGGATTGGCGCGTTCCTGCGCGCGAATACGCTTCTGATTGACATCGGTAGTACAAAAGAGGATATTTGTAACGTGATGGGCGGGCTGCCCATCGGCATCGGGGCGGTGGGCGGCCATCCGATGACGGGTAAGGAAATGAACGGCATCGAGGCCAGCGATCCGGCGTTGTTCAGCGGGCGGCCGTTTGTACTGTGTTCTACGCGCCGCACCACCCCGGCAGTTCGGCTGCGGGCGTTAGCATTGGTGGATGCGCTGCAGGCCGTGCCAATAGAGATGGATCCACACCAACATGATCGGGTAGTGGCCGCTATCAGCCACCTGCCGTACCTCCTCAGCGCAGCACTCATGGCGACAGTTGCAGGCGAGGGTGAACGTGATGATGCGGTCTGGAAACTGGCGGCTGGCGGCTTTCGCGATATGTCGCGGTTAGCGGCGCAAGATTTGAATATGATGGGCGACATCCTGAACACCAACCGGCAGGCGGTGGCAACCTTACTCGCTCTGTTTCGGGTGCAGTTGGCGATGATTGAGGCGCGATTAATTTCCCGCGAAGATGATGCGCTGGTAGATATTTTGCGACCTGTACGCGATGCCCGCTTAAGTTGGGCGAAGCAGTATGACTCGAAACGACACTAGGCGAATTGTGATGCACATTAGAGATAGTTTTACAGTGACACCGGGCGCGCCCTTGCGTGGTGAAACCATCGTTCCGGGCGATAAATCAATCTCCCATCGGGCGGTGTTTTTCAATGCGATTGCAGGAGGGCGAGCGCATATCAAGGGCTGGCTTCCAGCAGGGGATACTGAAGCTTCACTACGAGCCGTGCGCGCATTGGGTATACCCATTGAACGCATCAGCCCGACTGAGATGATCATTGATGGGGGTATGCTGCACGAACCGGAACAAGCCCTTGATCTCGTTAATTCGGGCACGGGTATTCGCCTGCTTGCAGGAATTATGGCGGGGCAGTCATTTCCCAGCGTGCTGGACGGAAGTGAACAGCTTCGCCACCGCCCGATGAACCGGATCGTCACCCCGCTGCAAATGATGGGCGCCGACATTCATGGGAAAGATGGCTATGCCCCGCTATCCGTGAAACCTGCGAAACTGCGCGGCATTGAATATCGCATGCCGATAGCCAGCGCACAGGTTAAAAGCGCAATTTTGCTGGCGGGTTTATTTGCTGAAGGGCAAACGGTGATCGGGCAGCCCGGCCCTGCGCGCGATCACACCGAGCGTATGCTGCAAGCGATGGGCGCTAAGCTCACTGTGGAACCTGAGATGATCGCGCTTGAACCCGGCAATCCGCTGACAGCTGTTGATTTCACAGTGCCGGGCGATATTTCCTCAGCCGCCTTTCTGATTGTGGCGGCTTGCATCATTCCGGACAGCCACATCACGCTGACAGGCATCAGCCTGAATCCCACACGCACCGGTATCCTTGATGTGTTGCAAGAGATGGGCGCGGATATTACAGTTGTGGAAACCGGGCTGGAAGCGGGCGATCCGGTAGGAACGATCACCGTGAAGCATAGCCAATTAAAGGGCGCGCGCGTGGGCGGTGAAGTTGTCGTGCGTATGATTGATGAATTTCCGATCTTCATGGTGGCGGCGTTGGCGGCTGAAGGCCAAACCTATGTGCGCGATGCCGGCGAACTGCGCGTCAAAGAGACAGATCGCCTACAGGTGATGACTGAAGAACTGCTGAAGATGGGCGCGCAGATCAACGAGACGCCGGATGGCTTTTATATTGTTGGGCCGCAGAAGTTAAACGGCGCTGAGGTATATGGCCATGATGATCATCGTATTTCTATGAGCCTCGTCGTTGCCGGGCTGGCAGCCTCTGGCAGCAGCAAAGTGATAGATGCGCGGTGTACGGCTGATTCGTTCCCCGGCTATGCTGATACTTTGCAGAAGCTAGGCGTTTCGGTTGTCGTCAATCACGAGGAACAGTAGAGCATTTCATGAACAAAGTGGGGGCTATCGGCTGGCCGATTGAACACAGCCTGAGTCCGGCGATGCACAACGCGGCGTTTCAGGCGTTGGGCATGAATGACTGGTTTTACGACAAGATTGCGATACCGCCGGATATTGTCAAGCTGAGCCTGCGCGAACTGCGCGATCATGGCTATATCGGCCTCAATGTGACGGTGCCACACAAGCAGGCGGTAATGCCTTTTGTGAAGGCCGACGCCATCGCTAAGGCTATTGGCGCGGTGAACACCATAGATTTTCGCAATAACACCGGCACGAATACAGATTGTTCTGGATTCATGGATGATCTGGTGGCGAACGGTATTCATATATCTGGTGAAGCCGTAATTGTGCTTGGCGCGGGCGGCGCGGCGCGGGCGGCTGTGTATGGTCTGTCCGGCGTGGGCGCAAAGGTGATGATTGTGAACCGCACCCGACAGCGCGCCGAAGATCTGATTGCTGATTTGCAGGTCAATGCCAGCGTCATGACCTATGAGGAGGCGGCTGCGCTTCCGGTGGCTCTGATCGTGAATGCGACCAGCGTCGGGCTGGAACCGAAGATTCATGAGAGCCTGTGGCCTGAAGATTTACCGCTGCCAAAAGATGCCGTGATTTACGATATGGTATATCGCCCGGCGCGAACCAGGCTGATGCAGATGGCTGAGGGGCAGGGCAGCCGGGTTGTTGGCGGCTTAGGAATGTTGGTGCGGCAGGGCGCGGCAGCCTTTAAGTTATGGACAGGGGTTGAACCGCCTGTTGAAGTGATGTTTTCGGCACTGTACGAGAAATTAAGCAGTGGCCCCTAAACAGGTTGTACACCTGTGGTTATGGCGGTTGGTATAGCGCCATCAAGTAAGGACAAGGTGTTTCTATGATTCGATTTTTAACGGCTGGAGAATCTCACGGACCGCGGCTGACGGCGATCCTTGAGGGGATGCCTTCCGGGATACCTGTAGAGTCTGAATATATCAATTATCAACTTGTGCGCCGGCAGGAAGGATATGGCAGCGGCGGGCGCATGAATATTGAACGTGACGAGGCACAGGTTACTTCTGGAGTTGCCGCAGGCTTCACGACTGGCGCTCCGATTGCGATGACCGTTGAAAATCGCGATTATAAGAACTGGCGCGAACGAGATATCACGCCGATGACTACACCGCGC
>JACSRP010000181.1 GCA_014879665.1 Anaerolineae bacterium
CGGCGCGGCGGGCGCGAGATAGAAACGGATGTGGTGGCGCGATCCGGCTGTATGAACCTGATGCGATTCACCGATGATCCAGTAGGCGCGATGATGGCCGGTTTGCGATTCGCGGATACTGATCTGCATCAGCGGTTCAAGGGCGATAGCGGCGGGGTGCGCCTGAAGATCACATTCGAGCCAGCGGATGGTTTCGCGGATTTCGCCGCTGTGATGAAGTTCAAAGCTGGCGATCTGCGCGGCTTCATCGGGCGAATCGATCAAGGGCAGGACGAGATGGCGACCATGAAAGCCATGATGGGCGATGCCGGGCTGATCGGCGGCCTCTACCGACAGCGGCGCGGCGGCGATCAAGGGCGTGCCGCGCAGGGTGGCGCCGGACAAGATATAGGCGGGGCGCGAAGTCGGATTGCGGAACTCGATCACGGCGGCATCAGCCCCCTGTGGCGCGAACACGGCTTGTATCGGAACTGGATCACCCGCGCCGTCGGGATCGGTGCTGGCAGAAAACGTAAGCCCTTCTAGCGCCAGTACGCCGACATCACCGCCATTTTCCAAACGATAACGGGCCACAATCGAACGTAGGCCGGGCGGCACGCGCAAAGCCGCAGCGCTGATCCAGAGGGGTGTTCCGGGCGCGCCGATTTCGCGCGGGGTGATGGTGACGCGCACATGGTTAACCGCCGGATGATGGGCGTATTCGAGGCCGGACATGTCATCATCGAAGGCGGCGGCGGGGGTGGCGGCGCGCAGCGGGGCATGACGGTTATAGAAGGCCAGCCCACCCTGACGGTTGGCTATCAGGCGGCCACGTTCGGCGGCGGCGATCTGCGTGGCGATATCTCGCGCGGAAGCACGGGCGTCAAAGGCGGTGAAGGCGAAAGACGAGATGCCGGTTTCGAAGGCGGCGCTAATCGGCAGGTGATCGGCCAGACGCGCGGAATCCAACTGGCTGAGCGGGCTATCGCCCAACACCCACAACGAGGCGAGCGCGGGGCGGCGGAGCGGCAGCCTTTCGAATAATTGAAGCAGCAGTTGATCGGCGCGGAGATTGAGACTCTGCGGCAGATGGACGGCCAGCGATTCTAAGGCGGCGTCTGGCGTGCGGGCGGTGATGACGGCGGTGCGTTCACCGTGCGCGCCGGGTAGGGGGACGATGCGTTCGATCACGCCGGTGAACAGGGTGTGGGTGGTGAGGCCGTCATCAGCCTGAAGCCGCAGCCATAAGCCAGCGTGAACGGTGGGACTGCGTTCGGGCGAAAACGCGCCGTCGGCATTGTCCAGATGGATTTCGGCGATGCCAGCTTCGGCGGCGGATTGATCGGGTGATTCGCAGCCGAGCCGCCAGGCGAGCGAATGGATACGGGTTGAACAGTCGAGCGCGAATGTGCCATCATCGGCGGCATCGAGAGATAGATAATAGTGCATGATTTGGAAAGCTCCTTGAACCTCACCCCTCGTTCCCCTCTCCGTACACGGCGAGGGGAGGAAAGGCGGGGATGATGGTTTGTTTGATGGCGGACAAGTGCCTACAACCTCACCCCTCGTTCCCCTCTCCGTACACGGCGAGGGGAGGAAAGGCGGAATGATTTTTTGCTTGATGGCGGACAAGGCATGTTTTGCCCCTACGGAAATGCGTAAGTGATGATTTGAGATCGGGTTCATGGTTAAGCCCAATCAATGCCGGTGCTGCCGCCGGTGATGATGCCGTGCCAGGCGAGGGCGAGGCTAGCGCTTCGATCAGCGGGGCTTTGCTGGCGGCGGTGGTCGTAAACGGGCGCAGCGGGACCCCTTCGGCCTGCAGCGCCTCTAGATTGACCGCGCCGATGCTGTTTGCTTCGGCCCACAGGTACGCTGGCTTCCAGAGCGCGCAAAGGGCGGCGATGCGCCCGCGCTGGATGGCCCAACCGACTTGATTGAAGCGTTCGACGGCGACCACCTGCCGGGTTTCGGCGTCAATCAGGGTGATCACGGTGTAATCGCGGGTGCGCCCCCAATCAATGCCGCCGACATAGAGGCGGCCTTCGACGGGGCGCGAGTAGAGCGGCGCGCTGGCGGCGGCGTGAATACCGCGAAAGACCAGCCCATCATCATCCAGAAATTCGGCCATGTATTCGGCGCGGAATACGGCGCTGGAGGTGGCCGCGCGGATTGAGTCGAACTCGTCACGCGGGATGAACGGATTGTCGTAGCTGGAATGATGGAACGACTGCCATTCGCTTTGCCCACGCCTGCGCCCGGTCATGAACAGGTCGTAAAACCAGTTACGGCCATAGGGCGTAGAGAGGAACAACGCGCCGCCCTGCTTGTCAGTGAGCATGGGGCGGACGATGTCGCCCCAGATTTCCGGCGGCATGAAGGCGGCCTCATCGAGTACGACGAAATCCAACCCGGCGCCGCGCAGGGTATCGGGCAGATGGGCGCTGCGAATTTCGATGGAGCCGCCGTTTCTGGCATCAATGCGCATGTCATCCTGCGAGACGGCGAGCGCGTCAAAGTGACGGCTGATGCGTTTGAGATCGCGCCAGACCTGCGAGGCCATGCGATAGGTGGGGGAAACCCACCAGCAGGTGAGGTTATGGTTCATCGCGTAATCCAGAATTAAGAGTTTCCCCACCTCCGTCTTCCCGAAACGGCGCCCACACGCGACCACCCGGAAGCGACGTTTCGACTTCATAATCGTCATTTGCCCAGGGTGGGGCATTATGGAGAGAACCGTCAGGATATCGGTACTCGACGCGGACGACTTTTTCTTCTTCCTCTTCATGCTCATCGTGCTCTCCCTGCACTTTCTCGAACCACTGCTGTAACTTGAGCAACCGGTCAATCATCACGCCGAGCGCATTGGCGCGCTCTCGAAGCGGGGCTTCCTCGATGGCAGCCTCAAGACCGCAGGCGAGTTCCAGCGCGGTATGCATGAGATGCCATTGAAGCGCGTTCAGCGCCTCGGTGTTGGGCGTGGTTGAAGCTGATTTTGAAGCCATGATCTATGTTCCTTTCTAGTGAGAAATGCTCACCTGATAAACCCTACGAACCTCACCCCTCGTTCCCCTCTCCGTACACGGCGAGGGGAGGAAGGGCGCGGCGGAAATTCTGAACGGGTGGCTGCCTGCGGGCGGCTTGCCGTTTGGCTGGTGGCGGAAACGGCGAGTGTGAAAAGCCCCGATGGGCATCCGTCCGCGCTGCCATGCAGACAGCCATCACTACTTCAATTTAGCACAATTGTTCTGCAAATTGGTGACTATATTGCTAACAAAATGGACTCAAAATTTGAGGGGAAAAAGGGACAGAAAAGGGTTAGAAAAAGTAAAAAATCAAAAAAATTCTGGATTCTGCGTGGGAAAGAAATAGGGGATAAAAGGTTAAAAAGAGTTAAAAGAAGTGATGGGAGCGATATTCGCCCTGTGAATCGAACACCTGTTATAATATTTAGGCTACGAATGACGAGGATTTTATGGCGAAACCGGCGCAGTCTATTTCTGAATCTTCATTACAGATCGATCACATCTATCAGGGCGACTGCCTTGAGATTTTGCGCGGCCTGCCGGATGCGTCGGTTGATCTGGTGTTTGCCGATCCGCCGTATAACTTGCAATTACAGAATATGCTGCTGCGCCCGAACAATTCGAGGGTGGACGCGGTGGATGATCACTGGGATCAATTTGCGGATTTCGCGGCTTATGATGCCTTCACCCGCGCATGGCTAGGGGAATGCCGGCGGGTGCTGAAGGACAGCGGCGCGCTGTGGGTGATCGGCTCGTATCACAACATCTTTCGCGTCGGGGCAATTTTACAGGATCTGGGCTACTGGATACTGAACGACGTGATCTGGGAAAAAGTAAACCCGATGCCGAATTTCAAGGGGGTGCGCTTTACCAACGCCCACGAGACGTTGATCTGGGCGAAAAAATCGCAAGCGCAGAAGCGCTACACCTTCAACTACCACGCGATGAAGGCGCTGAACGATGGCAAGCAAATGCGCAGCGATTGGGAAATTCCGCTGTGTACGGGCAAAGAACGGCTGACGGCGAACGGCGAGAAGCTGCATCCTACGCAGAAGCCAGAGGCGCTGCTGTACCGCGTGATTCTTGCCAGCACGAACCCCGGCGATGTGATTCTTGATCCGTTTTTTGGCACTGGCACAACTGGCGCGGTGGCGAAACGGCTGGGGCGGCATTACACCGGCATTGAGCGTGAGACGGCTTATATTGAGGCGGCGGGGGCGCGTATCGCTGCGGTTGAAGCGGCGGCGGCGGATGATCTGGCGGTGTTGGGGGCTGTGCCTAATAAGCGGGCGGCAAAACGCACGCCGTTCCCGTCGCTGCTGGAAAACGGGCTGCTGCTGCCGGGTGCGGCGCTGTATTTTGACCGCGATCCTGAGCGTATGGCTATTGTGCTGGCGGATGGGAGCTTACGGTTAGCCGACGGCGCCAGCGGTTCGATTCATGGGTTGGGGCGGCATCTTTCCGGCGAGGCGGCGGTCAACGGCTGGCTGCGCTGGTGGTATGTAGGGGAAGATGGGAAGATGCAGGTGATTGATGGGTTGAGGGAGCGAATGCGGGTGCAGGCTGATGAAACAATGGTTAGCGGAGTTTCAGGGAAAACGTTATTAGATTTGGCGGGTTCGATACCAGCAGATGATCTTGAGCGTATGGAAAAGGCGATAGAAGACTTAAAGCGGGAAGGTTGGAGGGATTAATATCCCATGCCCGCCCTTCCCCATGCCCGCGTCCCTGCCGCAGTGGTTCGGCCATTACGCGCGGCGATTTTGCGCCCTGACCGCCCGTTCGCCGAGTCGGTGTACACGCATGATGACGATCCCGATACGCTGCATGTGGCCTTGATGCGTGATGGCGCGGCTGTTGGCAGCGTGACCGCCATGCGACAGCCGATTCCTGAACAGGATGACCGCTCACAGTGGCGGCTGCGGGGGGTCACGTTAAGTTCTGAACTGCGCGGGGGTGGCTATGGCAAAATGCTGATTATGGTGGGCATTGGCTATGCTGCGCGGCGGGGCGGATCGCTGCTGTGGTTTTATTCGTCGGAATATGCGATCCCGATCTATTTGCATCTCGGATTCGCGATTCGCGCAGATTTGAGCTTCATTGATCCGGCCAGCCCGAACCCGTTGATGTGGCGGCCGCTCACGCCGGAGGACCGCCTATTAGGCGATCCGGCGCTGGACGATGCAGGCTTTTAGCCGTCGTTCGCGGTGGGTGGCGGCGTATCTACTGAAGCCAGCTCGCCGCGGGTGAAGGGACGGGTGATATAGCGAGATCCGCGCGCGCTGAACAGGTTTGCCCAGGTCCATTGAATGAAGGTGCGAATGCGATTTTGCATATCGCTCAAATAGAGAATGTGGATGAACGCCCAACCCAGCTTGCCGATCAGCCCTGCGGTCTTGACATTCCCCAGTTCCAGCGCAGCGTACCAACGCGAAACTGTGGCCATACTGCCTTTATCGTGATAGACGAACGGCGGGGGGGCAGGGTAACGCTCAACATGCGCCTTGATCACCGCGCCAACGTGGCGCCCGCCCTGAATGGCCACCTGCGCCACTCCGGGCAGCGGCTTATCGCCCTGCGGTGTGTGCGCGGTATCTCCGACGACGAAGATATCGGGGTGACCGGGGATGCTGAGATCGGGGTTCACGATCACCCGCCCGGAGCGATCTGCGGGAACGCCTAGCCAGTCGCTCGCAGGGGAAGCGCGGACGCCTGCCGCCCAGATCACATTGCGCGAAAGGACGCGCTCGCCTTTGATGATCGCGCCTTGATCATCAATGGCTTCCACAGGCGAATTTACGCGCATCTCTACGCCCATGTTTTCCAACTTGCGATGCACTTGCTGCGCCAGCGCCGGATCAAAGGCGGGCAAGATGCGGGGGCCGGCTTCGACCAGCAGGATACGGGCTTCGTCAGGATGGAGGCGGCGAAAGTTATTTTTGAAGGTGAACTCGAACATTTCGGCCAGCGTGCCGGCCAATTCGACGCCCGTTGGCCCACCGCCGACGATCACGAATGTGGTTAGCCAGTCGGCGCTGGCATCATCATCGGCCAGTTCCGCCAGCTCGAAGGACTTCAAAATCTGCTCGCGCAGATCAATCGCGTCGCGCAGGCTTTTCAGGCTTCGCGCGCTGCCCTGCCATTCGGGGTGATTGAAGAAATTATCGCGCGCGCCGGTCGCCAGCACCAGATAATCGAAGGCGATAGGCTCGTTCATGGCGGCCACGGTCAGGGTTTTGGCGGCGGGATTGACGCCGGTCACTTCGCCCATGAGGACGGTTACATTCTGCTGGCGGCGGAACATGGCGCGAATGGGCGCGGCAATATCGCCGGGCGTGAGCGTGCCGGTAGCGACTTCGTAGAGTAGCGGTTGAAATAGGTAATGATTGATGCGGTCAATGAGCAGAACGTCCACCCGCGCATGCTTCAGCGCCTTGGCCGCATTGACGCCGCCGAAGCCACCGCCGACGATGACCACACGCGGGCGCACGCCGGTTAGGCCGTAATTCACCATGCTATCCTCATTCCAGGTTATTTGTGTTTATTTTCACAAATAATAGACGCGGCGGCAAGGGATTCTTATACGTGAATAGATTTAGGGTGGAGGGTTGAAGAAGATTGAATCGCCAAGACGCGGAGGGCGCTAAGAGAAAGGGGGTTGAAAAGCGCCCTCATTCGCTGCTGCGCGGTATGCTATAGAGAGGCGTGACTTTAGGATAGAGTGAGGTTTTTAGATGGTGGCGAGATTATGAGTGCGTTCGAGGTGGTGGCGTGGGCGCAGCGGCTGCAAGCTATCGCGCAGTCGGGGCTGGCCTACACGCCGCAGCCGTTCGACAAGCTGCGCTACGAAGATGTTCTGGAGATTGCGGTTGAGATGATGGCCGTCGCGCTGAATGCCGACGATCAGCGCGACGCTTTACGGGCGCTGTATCTTGAGCAGCAGGGGCATGCCACGCCCAAGGTTGACGTGCGCGGGGTAGTTTTTCAGGATGGCCGGCTGCTAATGGTGCAGGAAATGATGGATGGCGGGCGCTGGACGCTGCCCGGCGGTTGGGCAGATGTGGGTGAAAGCGCCAGCATCGGCGTGGCGCGCGAAATTTGGGAGGAAACCGGCTATCACGCGCAGGCTAACAAGCTGCTGGCGGTGTATGACCGCAACAAGCACGGCCACCCGTACTACGCCTTTCACGCTTACAAGCTGTTTTTTCGCTGCGCGCTAACGGAGCCGGAACGTGATATTGACCCGCGCAATATTGAAACTGGCGAGGTGGGATGGTTCACCAAAGCGGAAATTACCGGGCTGGAGCTTTCGCAAGCGCGGGTGACGACGAGCCAGATCGCGCGCTTTTTTGAGCATGACCGCCAGCCGGATTTGCCGACTGATTTCGATTAGCTGATGCGATTCCTAGCCTATGTGGAGAACGAATAACATGCGGATTGCGATTCAGGAAGACATGCTGGCCGGGCGTGATTTGCTGGAAAAGTTTGCGCGGGCAAGAGATTTAGGCTTTGACGGGATTGAATTCTGGGCGAAAGGGCTGCCGGATCGGATTGAGGAAGCGGCGGCGGCGCTGGAAAATACGGGATTGGCCGCTTCGGGCGTCAACTTCGGGCGGCAGAGCAGCCTGTTATCCCCCGATCCGGCGGAACGCGAACGGGCGCTTGGGGAACTGCGCGAGGCGATTATGTGCGCATCGGATCTGGGGGCGGAAGGCGTCGGTTTCGTGCCGGCATTCTTCGGCGCTGCCCTGCCCGATTTATCGCCATTTATGACGCCGGAACAGCTTGAAAGTGAACTGCTGATCGCGCATTTGCGGACGCTGGAGGACTATGCCGATGCAATGGGCGTGACGCTGTTTCTGGAGCCGATCAACCGCTACGAAACTCACTTTCTGAACCGAGTGGAGCAGGCGGCGGCGCTGGCGCGGCGGCGGAATCACCGGCGTATCAAAGTGGTGGCGGACTTGTTTCATATGGCGCTGGACGAAGCGGATATTCCCGCCGCCATTCGCGCCCATGCCGACGTGATCGGCTATGTGCATCTGGCAGACAGTAACCGTCGTTTGCCGGGGCAAGGTTTCACCCCGTTTGCAGAGGCGGCGGCGGCCCTGAACGAGATCGGCTATCAGGGGTGGGCGGCGCTGGAATGCGGCGATCCCGGCGACAACGCCCCCCGCGCGAACACTTACGCGCTGGAACTGCCGGCCTGCGCGGCCTATTTGAGAGGGGCGGGGTTTTAGCGGGTGGGGAAGCGCCGCAGGGCGGGATTGGGGGTGAGAGGCATCTTTTGAGTGTGATAGACTAGGGGTATGACCGCCACGACTAAAAATCACGACGCTACCTGGGCGCGCGTGACTTCTGATATTCTCAGCCCCCCGATGATCTGGGGCGTGCTGGCCTTTCCGGTTGCCTTTCGGGCGGCAGAGTCGCTTCAGCAAACGCTGATTTGGGCGCTCACTTATACCGCGCTGGTTTGCGTGATGCCGGCGATCTACATTGGGCTGAACGTGTGGCGAGGGCACATCTCCGATATTCATATCCCGATACGTGAACAGCGGATTCGCCCGTTTGTGGTTTCGCTGATCGGCACAGGCATTGCGTGGCTGGTACTGACGTGGATGGGCGCGCCGGCGCTGCTGCCGATGTTCGCGCTGTTCAGCCTTGTGCAAATTGGGGTGATGCTGGTGATCACCATCTGGTGGCAGATCAGCATGCATACCATGTGCATCACGGGGGCGGTGATCGTAACCGGGGCGCTCTATGGCTGGCTGCCGATGCTGCTGCTGACTCCGCTGATTCCGATGGTGGGGGCAGCGCGTTTGAAACTGCGGCGGCACACGGCTGCCGAAGTGATCGCCGGGGTGATCGTCGGCGGCGGCGTTACCCTGATGATGACGCTGATCAGCCAACCGGTGCTGCTGGCGATGCAGTAGGGGCGACTCTTACCCTCGTTCCTCACAGCGGCGCATGGAGAGGGCGTTTAATTTTTCAACCATCTTTTACTCAGAACTCAGAACTTCTTTTAATTTTTAACTGGTCTTTGTACAGCGCGTCCAGATCGTGAACCAGACGGGCGATGCCGTATTTTGCCACGGCGGCGGCGCGCAGGCGCTCGGTATCTGGCGGGTGATGCAGCGCGCGCAAGATCGCTTCGGCCAGCGCTTCGGCATCGCCTGAAGGCACTAGCATCCCAAATTTTCCCTGTTCAAGTAACTCCGGCAGGCCGCCGACGGCAGTCGCCACGACTGGCGTTCCAGCGGCTAAGGCTTCGATCACGGTGAAGGGCGTGCCTTCATTCACGCTGCTGATCGCCAGCGCGTCGCTGTCGGTATAGACGCTCAAGACATCCTGCTGCCAGCCGGTAAAGGTGATCACTTCGCGCAGATTCAGCGCATCCACCTGTGTTTCTAATTCCGAACGCAGCTCGCCGTCGCCAACGATGGCGAAATGGATATTCGCATCGGCGGCGTGAACTATTGAGGCGGCCTCTAGAAACAGGGCATGATTTTTGACCGCCACCAGCCGCCCGACAATGGTGATCAGCTTCGCCGTTAGCGGGATTCTCCACTGCTGGCGAAATGTGCCGGTCAGGCGCGGCGCGGCGGCGAAAGTGTCAAGCTCCAGCCCGCCGGCCATGACCGTGAATTTATGGCGCGGGGCGATATGATAGCGATCCGCCAGTTCGCCGCGCTGGCTGTCGGTTAGCACGATGATGGTATCGCTTAGGCGGGCGCAAAACTGCTCGATCCCTTGGAACAGGCGGGTTCTGGCGGGCGAAAAATAGCCATGAAAGACGTGCCCGTGAAAGGTATGCACGACCACCGGCACGCCAGCCAGACGCGCGGCAATTCTGCCGACGAACCCGGCTTTGGCGGTGTGCGTGCTGACGACATCCGGCTTGATCTGGCGAAACAGACGGTACAGCGACCAGATGGTTTTGAGGTCGCGCAGCGGGTGCAGCTCGCGCCCTAAAGCTGGCAGGGTGACCGGCTCAACCCCGTGTTCCCGCGCATAATAGCCCATATCGCCCTCGCCCTCGCCCACTTTTCCGGCGATGAGCGTGCTTTCGTAGGCGGAATCATAGGGCGGGTTCAGGCGCTGCGTGACCAGCGCCACGTAAATGGCGGGACCGCCGATATTCAGACGGGCGATCACGTTGGCCACTCTGATCGGGCGGGGGGGCATTTCGCTCACTTTTGCGCCGCCTGCGCATAAACGGCGGCGGTGCGGCGGATCATTTCCTGCGCGTTGAAGCGGGTTTCCAGCCGATCCTGCCCGACCATGCCGAGATGGCGGCGCAGCGGCGCATCCCCGATCAGCAGCGCCAGATGAGCAGCCAGCGCCTGCACATCCCGCGGCTCTGCCAACAAGCCGGTTTCACCGCCGGCCACAATTTCGGGGATGGCGCTCACCCGGCTGGCGATCACCGGCACGCTTTGCGCCATAGCTTCCAGCAGCACCAGCCCGAAGCCTTCCCACAGGCTTGGCATCAGGAAAATATCATAGGCGGCCATGATTTCAGCGGCATCATCGCGCCAGCCTAGAAAGCGGGTTCTGCCGGCGATTCCCAGTGTTTTCGCCTGCGCTTCTAGTGATCCGCGCAGATCGCCATCACCGGTGATCACGAGCTGCACTTCTGGCCAATTTTGCGCGGCTTGCGCGAAGGCATCAAGGCCGTAAGCCAGCCCTTTCTGCTCCACCAGCCGGCAGGTCACGCCTACGACGACGGTTTCCGGCGCTATATTGAGCTTTTCGCGGGCGGCCTTGCGCCGTGCCAGCGGGTCGCCAGCGGGCGGGGGCAGTCCATAGTAGATGGTCTCAATTTTTTCTGGCGCTGCGCCTTCTACGTCAATGCTGAAGCGGCGAACGGCTTCGGAAATGGCGATGCCCCTATCGGTCATGCGCCACAACTGATGATTGAGTGCGCGCTGCGTTTTGCTTAAGCGAAACTGATCGTCGTTGTGCTTGCTGGAGACGACACGCGGGCGTTTGCCGCGCAGCTTCAAGCCCCACGCCGCAGGGATGCCATAAAGATCGGCATGCAGCAGGTGAGTATGTACGATGTCTGGCTGAAGCCGGCGGAACGCGCCGATCAGCCGGCTGCTTAAGAGGGGATCGGCGCTGCCGTGAATGACCACTTTTTGAGTGGGGATTCCGGCGGCAGCCGCGGCCTCGTAGAATGCTTCGACGGGCTGGCCGGGGTTGTGTAGATAGATCAGGTGAATATCGAGATCGCGCGCTTTCAGCCCCGGCAGCAGGGTGAGCAGGTGGTTTTCAGCCCCGGCGATTCCCTTCACTTTAATGACGTGGACGACGCGCATCACATCCCAAGATACTGGCGATACCAGGCGACAGTGCGCGCGAGGCCGGCATCAAAATCTACGATGGGCGCGTAATCCAGCAGCTCGGCGGCAAGCTCAATATCTGCGCGCGAGTGCTTAATATCGCCAGTACGGGCGGCATCGTGGCGCGGCGCGATAGTTGTTCCCAACAGGCGATTCAGCTTTTCGATCAGATCGAGCAGCGAAACCCGCCCGCCTGTCGCCATATTGATGATTGCCCCGGCGGCATCTGGCGCGCGCAAAGCCAGCAAATTGCCGTATACCACGTTGTCAATATAGGTGAAATCGCGGCTTTGCAGGCCATCGCCATAGATTGTTGGCGGCTCGCCGCGCAGCATGGCGGCGGCAAAGCGGGGGATCACGGCGGCGTAGTGCGAGGTTTCATCCTGACGCGGCCCGAACACATTGAAATAACGCAGCGCCACCGTCTCCAGCCCGTAGGCGGCGGTGAACGCCTGACAGTAATATTCGCCGGCCAGCTTGGATGCGCCGTAAGGCGAAAGCGGGTGCGCGGGCATGGTCTCAACTTTATATTCGCCTTCAATCTCGCCGTAGGCTGAAGAGGAGGCGGCATAGGCGACGCGCTTCACGCCGGCATCGCGGGCGGCCAGCAGCACGTTGAGCGTGCCGGTGGCGTTAAATTCATGGGAAGTGAGGGGGTCGTCAATGCTGCGCGGCACGGAAGGCAGCGCGGCCTGATGCAGCACGTAATCAGCGCCGGCGAAGGCTTTGTGCATCGCCTCAAGATCGGTGATGCTGGCTTCGATCACCTCTAAGTCGCCAGACAGCACTTCCAGATTGCTGCGTTTGCCGGTGACGAAATTATCCACGATGCGAACGCGCTGCCCATCTTTCAACAGGCGATCAGCGATATGCGAGCCGATGAAGCCCGCGCCGCCGGTCACAATGTACAATTCAGACATGGATGCTCACAGAATCAGACTGCGAAAACACGCTGAGTGTACACCAAACCAGCGCGGGATATAAGCATAACCTGATCCCGCTGCGCCGGAACTGGCTTTCCCTTTCCGGGCACGGCTGCGGAGATTGCGGGGGTGAGGTCATAATGCTAACGTAACGCGGTCAGCATTCTCAAAATGCTCGTAGTCCATTAAAATTCACAGTATGTTGACCCGAAGACACAGGGTCTTTTGTTTTGAAAGGAATTTCCGTACATGCAAACGGAACCTCAATATATTGCCGATGGGATGGTGGTCAGTCTGGCCTATGTGCTCAAGGTGGATGGCGAAGAAGTTTCGCGGATGACCGCAGACGAACCGATGGAGTATCTACACGGTCATCAGGAAATTGTGCCGGGGCTGGAAGCCGCGCTGACCGGCAAGCGCATTGGCGACAAGTTTTCGGTCACGCTGACCGCTGCTGAAGGCTACGGCGACTTTGACTCTGAAAACTTCGAGGACATTGCCCGCGAGGACATCCCCTTTTCGGATGATCTGGAAATTGGCATGGACCTCGAAGTTGAGGATGAAGAGGGCAACGCCTATCTGGCGACGGTTTCGGCCATCGGGGACGACGCGGTTACGCTGGATTTCAACCATCCGCTGGCCGGAAAATCGCTGGATTACGACGTTGAAGTGGTGGATATTCGCATCGCCGATCCCGAAGAATTAGAACACGGCCATGCCCATGGCGCGCTTTTCTATGATGAGCTGGATTTCGACGATGATGATTTCGACGACGACGACGACGACGACGACGACGATGATGATGATTACGACGACGACGAAGGCGACGCTGACGAAGAATAAAACCCTCCAGCATCCCTCACCCCGACCTTTAGGCCGGGGTGAGCGTTGAAGATGCTATCGTTCCAAAATTCAGGTTCTTTAAACGCCGCAGCGAGTCTTCCATGAATCTTGACATCCCGTTCATTCTGGCCTCTGGATCGCCGCGCCGCCGCGAACTGCTGGCCTCATTGGGCATCATTTTCACGATTGCTAAGCCGGATATTGATGAAGCGCAGCATGAGGGCGAAGATCCGCTGGCTTATGTGCGCCGCCTGAGCCGCGAAAAGGCCGAAGCGGTGGCCGCGCGCACGATGCCCCCGGCGCTGATTTTAGCCGCCGATACTACCGTCATTCTGGACGATGAAATTTTGGGGAAGCCGGCAGACCCCGCCGAATCACGGGAGATGCTGGTTCGCCTGCGAAACCGTGATCATACAGTTTGTACAGCTTTGACCTTAGCCCGACTCCTCTCTGGCGAAGCGCCGCAGATTCAAACCACGCACACCTGTACCAGCGTTTGGATGCGCGATTACACGGATGCCGAAATTGAAGCCTATATCGCCAGCGGCGATCCGTTCGACAAAGCCGGCGGCTATGCCATTCAGCATGCCAGTTTTGCGCCAGTTTCGCGCATTGAAGGCAGCCAGACCAACGTGATTGGCCTGCCGCTGGAAACGCTGCGAGAGATGCTGGGGGAGTAGGCTTTACAGGGGCAAACATGCCGGTTTGCCCGAAAGCGAACGACGCGGGCGCTGTCTCTACGGGTGGAATTGAGCCTGTTTAGCGGGCGAGGGCTTTGAGTGTTATCTATCGAAAAATTGGGTTATTTGAGCCGCTGGCTTTTCCCCAGCGCCAGAACTCAATGGTTGCCATTGGCGAACTTACATTACAATGCAAAGATGATGTAGGTTTGTTGGCGTAACCTACGGCGTGAGCATTGCGCGGGGAGCAGCCCGCTTTCATGTAACGCACATGCAAAAAACGGTGTAGGATAATCGGTGACGGGCTGTATACGCCATAAGGGTCAAGTGAGGCACATTCATGCCGCTGCAAGGCAATCTTCGTGATTTCAGCACCACGCAGCTTCTCAATCTGATCAATCTTGCCGGGAAAACGGGCACGTTGGTCATTTTTGAAGGCATCAAAACCAATGAGAAAGATGCGATTGGCAATGTGAAACAGGCTGCCGGCGCAGAACGCGCGCGGGTGGCTTTCAAGGTGGGCAAGCTGATCGGCGCGCAGCTGGGCGCTCAGGACGGGAATCTGGTTTCTGTGCTGAACAAAGCCGGCAAGCTGACCGATGATCAGGCACGGATCATTCGTGAGCGCGCCAAAAATACCAGCGACAAGGCGCTGGCGCTGCTGCTAATCAACGCCAACTATGTATCCCAACGGGATATCGTCGCCAGCGTGCAGCAGCATACGCTGGACGTGGTCTATAACCTGCTAACGTGGCTGGAAAGCCCGTTCCGCTTTGAGGACAGCCTGCTGCCCTCTGCGGATCGCATTTTAGTGCCGATTGATCTCGAAAATGTGATCATTGAAGGGGCGCGGCGAATACGGGAAATTGAGCAGCTGACCGTACATTTGCCGAATCTGGACATGGCGCTCAAATTCCCGGAAAATCCACGCGAGAAATTCAAGGGAATACATCTGAGCGTGGAAGAATGGCGCGTGGTCAGCTTTGTGAACCCGCGCAACACCATCCGCCAGATTGCCAAAGCCAACAATATGTCGGAAATCGAAATACGGCGCATCGTGTTCGGGTTGGAGCAGGCCGGGCTGGTGGAGATTGTGCTGCCGCCGGGGGCTGCCGCCAGCCAGCGAACCGCGCCGGGAAATGCGGCTAACCCGCAGCAGGTGCGCGCGCCGAATGTGGAACGCAGCGTTGTGGAACGTATTATCAACCGGCTTCGTAGCAACGGTTAATTTGTGGTTATAATCACGCCCGGTTCTTGCCGG
>JACSRP010000183.1 GCA_014879665.1 Anaerolineae bacterium
CACAATATTCTGGTGTGCGACGAAGAAGGCGCTATCGGCATGGGCGGGGTGATGGGCGGCTCGCAGACCGAGATTGATGAGCATACAAAAACTGTACTGCTAGAGGCGGCAGGCTGGAATTTCATCAATATTCGCCGCACGATGACGACTCAGAAGCTGCATACTGAGGCCGGATACCGCTTCAGCCGGGGCGTGCATCCTTCGCAGGCGCTTTTGGGGGTGATGCGTGGAATTGAGCTGATGCGCGAAACGGGCGGCGGAGTCGTCTCCAAAGGGATATACGACAATTACCCGAAACCGCCGGAAACGGTGGTGGTGAAACTGCCTGCCGGTGAAATTTTCCGGATTCTGGGCATACACATGACCGCGGATCAGGCACGTGACCTGCTGCGGCGCGGCGGTTTTCTAGTGGATGTGCATGGCGATGTGCTGCATGTGGAAGTGCCGGACTGGCGCATGGACATCGGCACTGGCGTGGTTGGCGAGTTCGATCTGGCCGAAGAAATTGCGCGGATTTACGGTTACGACGCTATCCCTGACACGATCATCGCTGATGAGATGCCGCCGCAGTCGGCAAATACGAAATTTGTGCGTGAGGAAGTGATTCGCGATGCGCTGGCGGCGTTGGGGCTGCGCGAGATCGTGAGCTATCGTTTCACCGCGCCGGAGCGTGAAGCCCTGCTGACCGCGCCGGGGATACCAGATGCGCTCCCCGAAGGTGACTATGTGACGCTGGCGAACCCGATTTCGCCGGAAAAATCGGTGCTGCGCAAGTCTATTTTGACGGGCTTGCTGGAGGCTGCGCGGTCGAATGCCCGTTATGCAGAGCGCCAATTGACGTTTGAGATCGGCGCGGTGTATTTGGAACATGCTGGTCAGGAACTGCCGGATGAGCCGCGCCGGTTGGGCGTGCTGATCACCGGCAGGCGGGATGATCCGGCATGGATGGGCACAGATGCGGCGGCGATGGACTTTTATGATCTGAAGGGCGTGCTGGAAAGCCTGTTTAAGGCGCTGCACCTGCCTGATCCGCAGATTGTGCGCGTTGTGCATGGCAGCTTCCATCCGGGACGCGCGGCGCAAGTGACGGTGAAGGGCAAAGTGTTGGGCGTATTCGGCGAAATTCACCCGCAAGTTTCGGCGGCCTTTGAATTAGAAGGCGCGGCGCTAGCGGCAGATTTCGATCTGGCGGCGATCAGCAGTCTGATGAATGAGCTTTATCCCGCGCAGCCGCTGCCGCTGACACCCGCAGTTCAGCAGGATGTGGCGCTGGTGGTCAAGGAAGAAACCACGAATGCCGAGGTAGAGGCGGTGATCCGCAAAGCTGGCGGCGGGCTGATGAAATCGGTGGCGTTGTTTGACGTGTATCGCGGCGATCCGGTGCCTGCTGGCTATAAAAGCCTCGCCTACAGTGTGGTTTATCAGACCGATGAGCGCACGCTGACCGAAGCTGAAGCCAATAAGATTCGCGAGAAGATCGTGAAGCTGGCAGAACGGGAATTAGGCGCGGCGCTGAGGGCGTAATCCCTTCCTTCAACTTCTCTACAGGGCGGCGGTGAAAATTGTATTGCTCTGCCCCCTGTAGGGAACGGCCGCGTGACGGTCTTATTAGGCTATTTTGCAACTCCTCTATGTAATCCATACTCTATGAGTCTGACGAATCTATTTTTATGAGGAAAGTGGGTGAGGCGAAAAGCCTTTGCCATGAGGAGGTTGCCATGCAAGCACGACTATCGTATGCATCGGTTGATACTGAAGCACGAAATGCGTTACTAGGCCTGGAGAAATATCTGGAGAAAACGGGCTTGGAAGAGTCACTGCGGGATCTTTGCTCTACGCGCCAGCCCCACAAATAAGAAGCTTCTGCTGCGAACAGAGCGCGTTAAAGGAGGATCGCTGATTGGCTTTTTCTGGTTTGTTGGGCTGGAAAGCGGCAGTGAGTATAGATATCTGAATTACCCGCCTGGTGGATTTGCTTAAACAATCGGAGTGTGAATGAGCTATGAAAACTTATCAACTTCTGGAAGGTCTCCAGTTTCGTGATGAAATCCCCTATGCGCAGCCGCTGCTGGTAAATGCTGAAGGCCGCATCTTGCGCTTCACCCTTCAGCCGGGGCAGGCGGTTAAGGAACATGAGGCGCCGCATTCACCGGTCTATATCATCGTTGTGAGGGGGAATGGTTTGTTCGCCGGGCCAGATGGGCAGGAAGAACGGCTGGGCGCAGGATCGCTGATCGTATTTGATTCAGGCGAGAGACATTCTCTGCGCGCTGATACGGATGAACTGGTATGCATCGTCATCTTGCATGAAGCGCCTTTAGCCCACAAAAAATCTGAATAAAATGGCCTTTGATGGGTATCAGCCTCTAATACCGGTTGATGTATAGCGCCTCATCCTGATTTTGGCGCGGCTGGTCGTCACTATCTCTACTGCCCAATTGGGATGAGGCTACTGCCCGATGAGAGCTTCCCCCGTTCAGTAAATCCCCTAGCAACATGCTTAAAACGCATTCTTCTGGCGATACCAGTAGGAATACACGGTTTGGAAGCCAAGCCCTTTGTATAACTGAAGCGCGGGGGCGTTTTCGGCCATGACCTGCAAATAAACGTGGGCGGCGCCCTGCGCGCTGCCCCATGCCATCAGGTGCAGCATGGTCTGGCGGCCGTAGCCCCGCCCGCGCTGCGAGGGACTTACAATTACATCATAAACGCCGAGCCAGCCCCGCTCGATCACGCCCATCGCCAACCCGGTGGTGACTCCATCCACCACCAACCGCACATAGCCGCAGCGCGGGGCAATTTGAAGCTGCAAGCGGGTGAAAGCATCGCGCTCATCGTCCAGTAGGGGGCGCAAGCGGGCCAATTCGTCCAGCCAGATCGGCGTCATATAGGTATCCAGAACGGCCCATGCTTCGCCTTCGGGCGGGGGCATAGCGTTCAATGAGGCCGTTTGAACGCGGGTTTCGCAGTCAAATTCATATCCGCGTTTTTCCAGCGCCGCTTCAAGATTCGCCGGGTGATGGGAACCGGTCAGTTTGAACACGGTACGCAGCCCGCGCGAGGCATACTGCGCCTCGCAGTAGTCAATTTTCTCGTCTATAGGCAGCATGGATTTGTAAAGCGTCTGCACCGAATTGGCGCGCCGGGTGAAGCCGTCGGTGAAACGTAAAATCCAGCCATCATAGTGGATAGACTGATAGGCCGGATGAGCATTCAGAGATAATTCTTCGAGCAGCAGCGTCTGGTTCAAAAGCCCTCACCCCTACCCCTCACCCAAACTGCTGTGTCTACACAGGGCAGGGGCGAGGGTCATTCCCTCAAGCATACAATTTCATGCGCAACCCGCCAGAGTCAGTTTACGTATAACATGTCGAAACGTAGATAAGGTCAAGAATACGCTCATGCTACAATGGGGGTGTATTGAATCAAGTAAAGGTGTGGAAACCATGCCAGTATGGTGGGGTTCACGCAATGTGGTATCTACCCGGCTGCGGCTGGAAGTAGAAGCCATGCGCGCGACCTTTGCAAGCACATTTAAGCTGGTGGTGCCGAACAGCGCCCCGCAAGAGTCGATCTACTGGGAAGGCACAGTGGATATTAATCTGGCGACGCTGACGCACACACTGCACACACTGAAAATTCTATATCCCGGCGATTACCCGAATCGCCCGGCGGAAGCCTACGTGCTGAAACCGCGCATCTACAGCCAGAAGCATCAGTTTGAGGATGGGCAGTTGTGCCTGTTCAACCCGCGTGACGGCGAAAATTATGGCTGGAATCCGGCATCGTCTACAGCGGTGACGGTGGCGGCATGGGCAATTCAATGGTTGTATGCCTATTATACGTGGCGCGCAACTGGCACATGGCCGGGTATAGAAGAACGTATCAATCCTGAAAACCCCGAATCGCCGGGCCGTCGCAGGAGATAGGGATATGCTAAAACAACGGGGTTCTGTTCCAAATCTAGTGGTGGCTGAGCGGGTGTTCAACCGTATGGCAGCAGCCGCAGCGACGCATATGAGCGACGAAACCGGCGAGGCGATGGTGGGGCTGGTGGTTCCCGGCGCAATGTCTGGCGGGGTGCCAACGCTGTATGTGCTGGATACCATCGCGCCAGATGACAGCGCCATACGCCAATTTGCAACTTTTCAACAGGGGGATGCCCATCAGGACGAGCTGATCTGGTGGCTGCAAGAGAACTGGCGCAGCGAACGTGAGCGTAAGGGTGGGCTGTTTCGCAAACTTGCCAACCCGAACAAATGGGATGTGCCGCTGCGTTATCTAGGTGACTGGCACAAGCAGCCGGGACACATGATCCAGCCGAGCGGCGGCGACCTGAATACGGCTCTGGATTGGTTACTGGATGCTGATAATGAGATGGATTTTCTGCTAGCGCCGATTGTCACACTGGGACATCCCTCAACCGTGCAGCCAAGCAGCCCGATGGCGAATTTCGTAATGGTGGCGCTGGATGATGGCGAGGCTATGCGCGTAGATTTCTGGTATATCGATCAGCGCACCGGACTGTTTCAGCCGATTTCGCCAGCGATCTATCCCGATGATCAACTGCCGGCGCTGGTACAGTACCCGTGGCATTTGATCAACGAAAAACGCATGGAAGCGGAAATGCGGCTGTTCCAGAAGGAAAAACTGTTCCATTCAATTTCATTCTGGAATGTGGATAACGAGGCGCCGCTGGAGATCTGTTTTCTGGCGGGCATGATGGGCAGCGATCATCTGCTGCTGCTGATCACTGATCATGATTACCCGAAGCAAGCACCGGAAGTACGGGTTGCGCCATTTTTGCCGATGGGCGCAGGCGATGATATGTACAAAGTCTTTGAGACGGCCTTCAAACGATCGCAGCCGCTTGCGCTTGAACTGGAGTGGAGTCCGTCGCTGTATCTGGTGGATGTGGTTCATGCGGCTGAAGCGAAGCTAAACCCGACCTCCCCGAATGCGCGGAAGTCGAAAGGTGAGAGCGCGGCGGCGATTGGCGATGCAGCGGCAAGCAACCCCGTCAGCAGCACGCCAACCACGCCAATCATCGGGGACAGCGAGGAAAAAACGCCATGACGTGGGATCGCGTGGAACGGCTGATTGGCACGGGCAATTTAGCGGCGCTGGCACAGAAACGGGTAGGCGTGATCGGGCTGGGGAGCGGCGGCAGCTTCGCGGCGGTCAGCCTGGCGATGAGCGGCGTAAAACAGTTCACGTTGATAGATGATGACCTGCTGGAAGCGGCGAATGTGCTGCGCCATGCCGCCGATTTGAGCGATGTAGGCCGCCCGAAAGTAGAGGCGGTGGCCGATCTCATTCACCGCCGCAGCCCGGATGCTGAAATAGAGACGATCTTCGGGCGCATTGAAGATCATTCCGATGCGCTGGATAGGCTCGACCTGCTGATTGCGGCGGTGGATGGCGAGCTAGCGAAATATATTATCAATCAGGTGTGTCTTGAGCGCGGCCTGACGGCGGTCTATGCCGGAGTATATGCGCGCGGGGAAGGTGGCGATGTTGTGATCATTCAGCCGAACAACGGGCCATGCTATGCCTGCTGGGCGGCGGAATTACGCGGTGAAATTCTGGTGAGCCGTGACGAAGATCAGGAACTTGATTATGGTATGATCGGAGAAGATGGCACGCTAGAAGCCGAGCCGGGATTGTGGCTGCATGTGGTGCGTGTGGCTTCAGCACAGACGGATATTGCGCTGAATCATTTGCTGATAGGTACCGACGCGCACCGCGAGATGCCGGGAAACACGGTGATCATGGCGAATGCGGCGCTGGAAATTATCGAAGGTGAAATTACGCCGCCCTATTCTGCGGTCTGGGCGACCATCACCCGCGATCCGAACTGCCTTGTCTGCGGCGGTCAGACAAGGGAGAGTGATGTCTCGCTGGATGCGCTGATGGCGGAATCGGGCATTGAGATGCAGCAGGGCGATAGAGAGTGAAGGTAATCAACCATGACTGACGAGTCTGTTCGTCGTGACGAAATGAACCAACCGGCTGATGAA
Source organism: Anaerolineae bacterium (assembly GCA_014879665.1). GTDB lineage: Bacteria > Chloroflexota > Anaerolineae > Aggregatilineales > Phototrophicaceae > Flexifilum. The sequence goes on from JACSRP010000183.1 coordinate 6,021, forward strand.
GCAGCAGAGGTAGAGATACCAGCTTCTGAAGGGGCATCTGCGAATGATTATTCAGTACGGCTGGAGCGACTGGGGGGCGAGCCTGCCCCGGTGATCACGCCGGAAGAATTTGCGCGCTTACAGAAAGCTGGACAGGTGCATATAGATGCGCGAGGGCGGGTGTATGCCGCGCGCCGCGCCGATGCTGAAGCAGGCGTTTCGCTGCGCAAGCGCAGGGCATGGTACGCCGTTTCTGGCATCGAATGACGACGGATCAAGCGCCATCGGCGGAAAGCCTTGTTGCTGAACTGAAGCAGGGCGGCAGCCTGCGCGATGCGCGTTTGGAGCAGGCTTTTCTGCGCGTTCCCCGCGAGGCATTTTTACCCGGTCTGCCGCTTGATCAGGTTTATGCGGATAGAGCCATTCCGATAAAACGCGATCCTGATGGATCGGTGGTCAGTTCGTCCAGCCAACCGGGCATGATGGCGCTGATGATCGAGCAGTTACGGCTGGCGCCGGGACTGAACGTGCTGGAAATTGGCGCGGGCACCGGCTACAACGCGGCGATCATGCAAGAGATGGTGGGCAAAACCGGGCGAGTGACCACGATTGAATACGATCCGGTGATTGCGGGGCAGGCACAGGATAATTTGCAGCGCGCAGCCATGAGTATGGTGACGGTTGTGCAGGGCGATGGCGCGGTCGGGTTTGCGCCGCGCGCGGCCTATGACCGCATCATCGCGACTGTGGGTGTGTGGGATATACCGAATGCGTGGGCGCGGCAGCTAAAACCGCGCGGGATTATCGTCGCGCCGATCTGGTTAGAAGGCTGGCAGTACAGCGCGGCATTCCAAGCCCAACCGGATGGCTCGCTATTTAGCGAGCGAAACTTACCCTGCGGGTTCGTGCGCCTGAGGGGCGCTCTGGCCGGGCCACAGGTTGAAATGCGCGTGGGGACCGGCGCACTGGTCATTTATACCGGCGGCAGCGTTCAATTTGATACGCAATCTATCGCCATGCTCTCAGAAGACATCAGCGAGGGCTATCTCGGGCTGCGGCTGGAAGCGCGTGAGTGGACGCAGGGAGTGATCCCGTTTCTACTACTGACTTTACCGACTCCCTTTATTGCGGGAAGCTATTATATCGCTGAAGGCCAGCAGCCTTATGGCCTGGAAGATGGCGGCGTAGTCATCCTCAGCCGGGGCAGCGTGTGTTTCATCCCGACGCATGATACGGGGCGGGCGCTGGTGTTTGGCGGCGCAGATGCTTTACTGGCGGCGCAGGACGTGGTTTCCGCATGGGAACGGGCGGGCAAGCCGACGCTGGAGCGCCTGCGTTTGCGGCTGACGCCGCGGGATGAGGTGAAGCCTACGCCTCAAGGGACGCCGGGACGGGTCTTTGAGCGCGGCGATCATTATCTAGAAGCGTGGATGGTTTAGGTAACGCCACGCCTGCTAGTCCCCAATTTGCAATTAAGAAATCCACGCCCTGAATTATTCAGTTAATAGCCCATTTGCATATAAGGCAATTTCATTATTTAATGCTACTTACTGTTCATTGGGAGAAAAGATCGTGTCTATCGCACACTTACGCCGCACAATTATTATTGTCATTGCCTGTTTCTTATTTATTGGAGTTTTCCTGTCGTTTGCTCAGGCTGATCCTGATCCGGTCAACAATAATCCTCCGGTCAATAGCTTGCCGGGAAGTGTGAATACTGAACCTAATACCCCAGTAGTAATTGCTGCGTCGGTAAGCGACCCGGATGTTGGCGGCGGCTTGATGGAAATTGAACTAACGGTGTCTGGCGTTGGCGGCGCCGTCACTTGCGGCGGCACGTTTTCATGGGGGGCGGGCAGCAATGTAACTAATGATACGCTGCTTGACACGCTGGCAAATGCAAATGCTGCGCTCTCGACCCTGACTTTTACCCCACAAGCAGGCTGTACAGGGCTGGCACGGATGGTGATGGAAAGTGATGATCAAGGGAATTCAGGGGCGTGTACCGATCCCAATCCTCTGAACTGTATTCTCGCGGACACCAATTTCGTGAATATCAATATTGCGGCTCCCGGCGATTCTGATCCTGTGAACAATCCTCCGGTCAATTTCCTACCTGGCAGTATGGATACACTGGTTAGCAGCCCGATAGCCATTCCGGCATCGGTGACTGATCTGGACGTAGGCGGCGGTAACATGGAAGTCGAGTTGACCGTATCTGGCGTGGGCGGCGCCGTCACTTGCAGCGGTTCATTCACGTGGGGCGGGGGAACCAATGTGCAAAATGATTCTCTTACCGCCTCGCTGGCAAGTGTGAACGCAGCCCTTTCTACACTAGTGTTCACCCCACAAGCAGGCTGTACAGGGCTGGCACGTATGGTGATGGAAAGCGATGACCAAGGGAATTCAGGGACGTGTATCCATCCTAATCCACTAGACTGTATTCTCGCGGATACCAATTTCATAAATATCAATATTCTGGTGTCGCTGCCTACTGCGACACATACCGCAACTGCGGCTGTTACCAATACACCGCCCCCGACAAATACAACCGATCCGCTCGCCACCCCGGTTGTTAGCACCATAGCACCAACCGTGACGGCGTTATTTACGCTGACGCCAGTGGCCGAACGCTGCTTGCACGTGATTCCGAATGGTGCGGTGCAAGGGCGAATGCTTTATGACGTTCGCGCCTTCTTTGCGCCGAATTTGCAATCTGAGACGCCGGAGGTGGTAATACCGGGTAACTCCACATGGTGGATTGTGGGCGCGACGAACGGGTTCTACCAGTTGTTCATCACCTGCCCCGGAAATCTTGTATGGGTACCGGCAAGCAGCATGATTCCGAATTATGATGAGGTATGGAACGGCGCACCGCTGCCGAACGCGGGCGGGTGAAATCTCTTACCCTTTTCCCTTCTCCCCGTTTGTGGGGGAGAAGGGGCGGCACCGTGTCCGTGTATTGAGGTGTATCACCGCGCGGGGGCGCTGCGGGCGGCGGCTTCGTATTCTGAGAACACGCATCCTGCCGAGGCATTGCCGCCGCAAATCAGGGCGACGGGGTGCTTAAACCCTGCGATGTCTACCGCGCCAGTTTGTAGGGCGGCGATCACTGCCGCGCCCGCTGGCTCGACCAGTTGATTGCTTTCCCGCCATAACCAGCGCATGGCGTCAATCATGGCGATATCTTCGACCAGCACCAGTTCATCGGCACATTGGCGGGTGAGGCTGAGCGTTAAATCGCTGACGGCGCGGGGAGATAGGGTGTCGGCAATGGTGCGTACCTGCGGCAGAGTCACAACATGCCCGGTGCTAACGGCGGCTTTCATGCTGGCAGCGCCTACTGGCTCGATGCCGATTACGCGCACATTTGGCTTGAGAGACTTTATAGCCAGCCCCATGCCGGCCATTAGACCGCCGCCGCCGATGGCGATCAGCACAATGTCCATATCTGGCACATCTTCCAGCAGTTCCAGCCCCACTGTACCCTGACCGGCGATGGTGGCGTCCGCATCAAACGGATGCACATAAGTCATGCCGTGTTCGGCGGCATAGGCAAGCCCTGCTGTGTGAGCGTCATCCCACGCGCTGCCGGCTTGTATCACCTGAGCGCCCCAAACGCCGATGCGATTCACGCGATCTTCTAAGACGCTTTCGGGCAGGAAAATCGTTGCCGAGATGCCTAACTGCTTAGAAGCATAGGCCAGCGCCACGCCATGATTGCCGCCGCTGGCCGCGACTACGCCGCGCGCTCTGGCAGCGTCATCCAACTGAAGCAGGGTGTTGAACGCGCCCCGTGATTTGAAAGAACCGGCGACCTGTAAATTTTCTAGTTTGAGGTGCAGCTTTTCCGGCGCGGAGGTGAGAGTATTGGCGGTGGTGATAATTGGTGTATGGCGCACATAATGACGAATACGCTGGCGGGCTGCTTGAATATCTGAGAGAGTAACCATGAAAGAACCTTTCTTTGCCGCCCTTACCTTTAAGGTGAGCTATCGTGATAGGCGATATTTCAGGTATAGGGCATGATTGGAACGTATATAACCAAAATATCCTTTTGTAATCTGCGTTATACTTAGATAGCCATTGTTTTCGATTTTCACCTCGATTGATAGTCGCGCCCTGCTGAAAAAACGACACATAATTGTTCTTGCGCTTATTATAGCTAAGGTCAGCCCCGGACAAGAATTTAAGCGAGAAATATCGCTATGAACTGCCGCCGCCGATCTCGGTGCGGGTTGCGCCGCGCACTTCGCGGAATCCATGCCCATAGGCGCTGTGCCCCTGACCGATAACCACAAAGGCTTTGGGATCGGCCGTAAAGACCAGTTTGCGTAATGCGTTCACCTGCGCCCGGCCAATGGTGATATACAACACTGTGTGCGGCTGATCGGTGAACATGCCCTGCACCTCCCATGAGGTGACACCACGGCTAAGCCCGTCCAGCACAGCATCGGCCACTTCACGGGGGTAATCGGTGATGATCACGGCGGTGCGGATAACCGATGGGCCTTCAAGGACGTAATCAGCAGTTGCGCCGGCCACAAACAGAGTTACCATGGCGTATAGGGCGCTGCCCCATCCGAACACCAGCCCCGCCAGCAAAATAACAGCAGAGTCGGTATAGAGGGCGCTCGATGATAGAGGGATTCCGAATCTTTCCTGAAGAATTCTTCCAAGAGTTGAGGTGCCGCCAAGGGTGCTGCCTGCGCGGAAAATCAAGCCCGCGCCAATACCTCCGACGATGCCGCCGAAGAGCGCATTCAGGAAGATATCGTCGCTGACGCCTGAGGTTGGGAAATGGGGCGTGAGCACGTCAATCAATATTGAATAGGCAATCACAACCACGGTCGTACTGGCGACGACCTTCCAGCCGCCGAGCATCTTGTAGGCGATGAACTGGATGGGGATATTGCCGATGATGATCATGATGCCTAACGGCCAACCGGTGATGCTGTTGATGATGATAGCGAGGCCAGAAATGCCGCCCGGCGCGATATTGAACGGCGCTTCAAAGAGCACTACGGCAACTGCGGAGATGACTACCCCCACAATCAATAAAATGAGCCGCCAGAGAAAACCGAACGTGAATATTTTTTTGGGGGATGGAACTACGGTCATCTGGTAGGTGGCCTTATTCTGAACAAAGATAAGACACGATTATAGCCGCGCACAATGGGAAGATACACGACCCCTTTTGCACGCTTGCTGCGACCAGAATCCATAATATTCCTGAAAAATTCACTAATTAAATAAACGCAATCTCAATGCAATCGTTATAGAATTCAAAGTAGAGGGAGTAGACCTTTTACGAAGCGGTATGATTACAGCGTTCGCGGATGAATTTTGATTGGCATAATAAGTATTCATTTTCGCACTATGCCAGATAACGGGAAGATAGATAGACATGTCCAACTTTAGATCTCTCAAATGGCTCGTTCGTTTGGCGATACTGACGGTTTCGCTGGTCTTGATCGAAGGCGTGCTGCTGCACGAGTTCATACAGGCGGCGGTTGCGCAGGTGGCGCCCGGCGCAGGAAGCGCAGAAACCAGCGATGTATGCCCGGACTTCATCAATCAGGTGATCGAATCGCTGGAACAGAACTGTTCCACGGTGGGACGTAACAGCGCCTGCTATGGCAACACGCTGGTGAATGCCACCTTCAGCCAGGAAGTGGCGCAGGATTATTTCAGCCAACCAGCAGATCAAGCCGAGCTGATCACGCTGCAAAGCATCAGCACCAGCCAGATCGATCTGGCGCAGGATGTGTGGGGCGTGGCGTTGATGAGCATGCAGGCCAACTTGCCCGGCTCGCTGCCCGGCCAATCGGTGAATTTCCTGCTGTTTGGCGATGCCACAGTGGTCAATGCGGTGCCGCCCGAAGAAGCGGTGCTGCCGGTTGAACCGTTGGCGGTAGTGACTGGCGCCGAAGTTGCGGTGCATACGCTGCCTCTGCCAAATGCCAATATTGTCAGAAGTGTTCCGGCAGGAACCTTCTTGCAAGCGGATGCGCTGGACGAGACCGGGGTATGGGTGCGCATCGTGTACGTGGATCCGGCGCTGCCAGACGAATCCGCGATTGGCGGATGGGTGCCGTTTGCCTCGCTAGAAACCTTTGACAGCAGCATGCTGCCGGTCATCAGTGCAGAATCGCGCACGCCGATGCAGGCATTCCTGTTCCGCACCGGGCTGGGCCAGCCGACCTGCTCGCAAGCGCCGAATCAGGTGCTGATTCAGGGGCCGGAAAACTCACAGGTGAACGTGAACGTAAACGGTGCTGACGTGTTAATCGGCTCGACTATCATCATGACCAGCATCACTGGCGCGCCCGGAGATATTTTGTCGCGGCTGAACCTGCCGCCAGAGATCGTGGAACGGTTGAGCGCTCCGCCCTCACTTATAGGCGGCGAACCCGGCGAACAATGCGGCGTAATGCAGCTTACGGTGGTCAATGGCGAAGTGAACTTGAATGAAGGCGAGATTGCGCTGCCCGAAGGCAACGTAGCCTATGCCGTATACTGCGGGCTGCCGCCGGATGATGGCGATCCCGAAACTACCGACGACTTCTTTTTCTTAGGCGATATGGAAAATGCGGGCGTAGATTTCTCCAGCATGTGGGGCGCTTTCCGCCCAATGACGAATGAAGAGATCGAAGATTTGCGGGCGATGGAAGAGATCACTGAAAGTGTGATCAACTACGAAATTGACCTGCCAGATCCGGGGAGCATTCAACCGCCGCGCACGATTACCCCGACACCCACGAATACACGGGTATTCGTCCCGGCGGCAGCCACCAGCACGCCGCTGCCGACGATCACCCCGCTGCCTTCTGCGACTCCGTGGCCGACCTACACGCCGATTCCGCCAACGGCAGTTCCACCGACACCGGCACCGCCCACAGCGATACCGCCCGGCATCCCGAACGGCTTTGGTGGTTCCAGTGGAAGCGGGCAGAACATCACGGTTGGTGGTTCCGGAGCACCGTTCACGCTGCAAGTGCTGGATTATTACGGGACGCCGATTCCGGGTGTACCGGTCACTTTCACCGCGCCGGCTTCTGGCCCGTCCGGCATCTTTGCTTCGACTTCCAGCGCTGTTGAAACTGTGACTACTGACCCGAATGGCTATGCTACGACTTCGGCGTTCACTGTGAATGTGTCACCCACCGGAACCTTTAATGTGGTGGCGACGGTGCCCAACAGCCTGATGGGGCCGAAACTGAATATGCTGTTGAAACCGGCTATGCAGAATGTGCTGACCTATAATTTTACGGTGACGGCAATCGCAGGTGAGCCGGTAGGCATAAACCTGGTCAGCGGCAGCGGCCAATCAACGCTGATTGAGACGACCTTTGCCGCGCCGATTGTGGTACAGATCGTGGACAGCTACAGCAATGGTGTGCCCGGCGAACCGGTTATTTTCTATGTTGATAATGAGGACTACCCCGGTGGCATGTTCCCGGATACAAGCACTGAAGCAAATGCCGTAACTGATGGGAACGGATATGCGACCTCGCCGCTGATCACCGCCAATGCGTATGCTGGTGGATGGTCAGGATATGCGTTTTACCCAACTATCGAACAGGCTGCGGGCTTTGAAATGACGAACAATCTGCCACTGCAGCCTACGGAAGAAGTGACCCCGCCGCCGTCCCCGGCAAACATCTCTGTAGAGAGCGGCGGCGGGCAGGCGACCTTCATCTCTTATCCGTTTGGAGAAGCGATTGTTGTACTGGTGACCGATGGCGGCGGGCAGCCTATTGGCGGCGTGCTGGTTAATTTCTCGTCGCCCGGCGTGAGCGCGCCGGGGCTGACCTTCGATGCCACCGGCACCGAAAATTACGGTACCTTCACCGATCCGCAGGGTTATGCTTCTTCCGGCGGGCTGACGGCTAATGGAAACCCGGGGATATATGATGTCACCATCACTTCAGGCGCTGCCAGCACCACTGCGCCGATGACTAATTACGGGGGATGAACGAATCTGCGGGAAATTTAAGTTTGCTGTACACTTAAAAGCGTTTCCGGGCGACACTTGCAGCATCTTAATTGCACGCTTGACCCGCACCCATCGGGTTTTCAGGTGTGTCGCCACGCGCTCCTACAAAACCCGGTGAATGGGGAAGTGTCTGCGCAGCAGTTTTCGATCATTTTGAGTTGAAAGGCGTGGTTGCATGCGGTTGTGGAATCTGCTGAACACACGCGCGGGGCGAGCGCTCTCGCTGTTTGCGATTTGCTTCATCGCGGCCTGCGTGGTCAGCGTCAGCCAGTTTGCTAGGCCAGCGCTGGCGCAGGTGGTGCCGGGTGCAGGGGGCGCTGAGGGCAGCGACGTTTGCCCGGATTTCATCAATCAAGTGATCGAGACGCTGGAGCAGAACTGCTCTGGCACTGACCGCAACACCGCCTGTTATGGTAATACCATCGTTAGCGCCACGTTTAATGATGAAGTACCGGATGGCTACTTCAGCCATCCGGCAGACCGCGCCGACCTTCTGAATCTACAAACCATCAGCACCACGCAGCTTGTGCTGGAAGATGATGAATGGGGCGTGGCGCTGCTGAATATGCAGGCGAATTTGCCCGGTTCGCTGCCCGGCCAATCGGTGAATTTCCTGCTGTTTGGCGATGCGACGGTCGTCAATGCGGTGCCGCCTGAAGAAGCAGTGCTGCCTGCCGATCCGATTGCGGTGATCACCGGCAGCGGGGCGGCGTTCCGCACCCTGCCAGAAATTAACGCAAATCTCGCCGGAAGCATCCCCGCCGGGATAACAGTGCTGGTGGATGCGCTGGATATCACCAGAAATTGGGCGCGCGCGGGCTATGAATCGCCCACCGGGGCGATGGGCGGATGGCTGCCCTTAAGCTCTCTTGCCGCTTTTGATCATTCTTCGCTGCCAGTACTCACGGCAGAATCACGAACACCGATGCAGGCGTTCCTGTTCCGCACCGGATTGGGGCAACCGACCTGCTCGCAAGCACCGAATCAGGTGCTGATTCAGGGGCCGGAAAATACCGAAGTGACGCTGAATGTGAACGGTGCAGATATT
>JACSRP010000175.1 GCA_014879665.1 Anaerolineae bacterium
TCATCTCGCCACGCTTGAGGTAGATGCCTGAAGGAAGCGATCTATGTCTGAAACTCTGTATGATTTTGGCGGAGACGGCCCCATTTTGAACTTTGCTGTTGGCAACGGTTTTCCCCCGCTGACCTACCGCCAGTTGATCGCGCCGCTGCTGTCTCAGGTACACGTGGTTTCCGCCCTGCCGCGCCCGCTATGGACAAGCCCGCCTTCGCCTGCAACCTCGCCCACGTGGGAAACGGTGGTCAGCGACACCATCGCCATTATGGATGAACACAGTCTGGATCGCATCATCGCTGCCGGTCATTCTGGCGGGGCGACGGCCACAATCATGGCGGTGGCGCGGTATCCAGAACGCTTCCGCGCCTTAATCCTGCTCGATCCCACCATCTTTGAGCCAGCCCTCAATGCGGCTGTTGACCGCGCCCGCGAGGGAAAAGATGATCCGCCGTTCTTCATGCAAATTGCCGATAAAGCGCGTAAACGCCGCGCCCATTTCGCCAGCCTACAAGAAGCCTTCGACTTTTGGCGCCAGCGCGGCCTGTTCGCGCAGTTTAGCGATGCGGCGCTGTGGCTTTATGTGCAAGGGCTGCTGATTCCCGCTGTTGAAGGCGGTTTTACGCTGGCCTGGTCACCAGAATGGGAAGCTCATTATTATGAGACAGTATGGACGAAAATTTGGGAGGACATCGCGCGCTTGCCAGCAGACCTGCCAATACTAGTGATCCGCGGCAGCACCAGCGATACCTTCATGGAACCGGCGGCGGCGTTGTTACGTGAACGCTTGCCACAGGCTGAATACCACGAGATCACCGGTCACGGGCATCTGTTCCTCTGCACCGCCCCCGAAGCGACGGCAGCCATCATTAGTAAATTTCTAAAAGATAGGGGTCTGGCGGAAGTGGGCTAATAATCAAAATAAAATTCCCCTAGCGTACTCAGCGCCCTGGCGGTTCAATTTCTTTTGGAGACACCGGAGGGATGAATAAGCCATCCTTAAAATGAACTGTATCCCTATGCACCTTCGAAATCTCGAACACACCTGAATCCATACGCTGGATTGCGCGCTTCTGGCTCGATGTAGGCACGATAAGTGGTACGGGCGAAGCGCACTTCGGGGTTGTACCACGAGGATCCCCGCAGCACTCGATCCGGCACCTCATCACCTGCTTCCGGTAGCGTATGGTCGCTGTCACCGCTGTTAAATGGATAAGGTAGGTAGGCGCTGGTTGTCCATTCCCAGACGTTGCCAGTCATATCCAATGCCCCCACCCACGAAGCATTTTCAGGAATGCTGCCAGTATCCTGAGTCCCTGTGCCCACTGCACGCCCTACCACCGCGAGATCGGCATCCCATGCGCTGCCCCACGGAAAAAGTAGGCTGTCTGGCCCGCGTGCGGCATATTCCCACTCTGCCTCAGTCGGCAGCCTGCCGCCGCGCAGCGTGCAAAAGGCGTTCGCCTCCGCCCAATTCACGTTATCACGTGGGCGCAGCGCCCCGATATAGATGCTGCTCACCTGCGCCGTACCCGCGAAATTGACGAACTGCTGGTTGGTCACTTCGGTCTGATCCATCCAGAACGGCGCGTCAAAGCAAACTTCATGCACCGGCAGTTCGTCGGGATAGTTGTCGGGATCGTTTGATCCCATGTTGAAGCATCCCGCCGGAACCAGGACCATGTTCACCCCGCCAATTCCGTCCACTACCGGTATCCAGTCCTCATTTTGCGTGACTGGATTGCCTGTATAGCCCAACGGGATCGGCGTATTCGTTGGCGTTGAGGTTGGCGAAGGGGTGAAGGTTCGCGTGTATGTTGGTGTGTGGGTTCGGGTAGCAGTTGGCGTGTGAGTCGGCGTATCCGTCCATGCTTCAGCAGTTGCCGTCAGGTTGCCAGAGGCTCGCTCCGTCAAAAAGACGGCGAAAGTTTCGGTTGCATTGGCGGTAGGTGTGTTCGTCCATGCCGTTGCGGTTAATGTCTCCATAAAACCGGCGGTGGCGCTTTGTTCCGCTTCAAAGGTCATCGCCAGCGCTTCCAGTTCAGGGGTCGGTGTCTCGCTGGGCGTGCGGGTTGCTGAGGGTGTGTTCGTCGGTTCGTCGGTATTGGTGGCGGTGAAACTGGCAATTGGCGGAGGCGTTTCGGTTGCGCTGGCGGCATCTATCACGGCGATCATCGCACTGGCATCTGCCGTTTGCGTCAGGTCAGCCGTTTCTGGAAGCACAGGCTGTCGCAAGGTCTGCACGATCAACAGCCCCGTGCCGATCAAGACCGCCATCACTAGCGCCACCCATATCGGTGAGATCCGCCGCGTCATGCCTAACGGCGCGCCAGTGATCTGCCGGATGTGACCGACCAGCCTTTCCACGTCGCGGTTAAAATCGGGATCATCGCGCACAACTACGGCATTTTTGAAGGCCAGCGGGCGCAAGCTGACCGGCAGTTGATTGGCGGTGGGCATGGTCGCATCATCCACAAGCACTGGAATCATGCGCAGGCTTTCGCCCTGCTGTAATCCGCGTTCAATTTCCAGCCGCACCGGGTCGGTCGCATCATCCAGCCGCCTGCTGCCCGCCTCGTCGCGTATATCAATCCACTGCCCGCCAATCATCACCAGAAAAATATCGCTGGCGACGATGGCTTTATCCAATTCTTCCGGATAGGTAGAGCCGGGCGGGATGTTATCTACATCCTTGAAGATATTGGCGCGACCAAAGGCTCCTACCAGACGATCATAAATACGCCCGGTATCTTTGCGGCTGTCTTTGCGGCGGTAAGAGATAAAAATACGCG
>JACSRP010000057.1 GCA_014879665.1 Anaerolineae bacterium
GCTTCTTTTGCAAATTGAGTCCATATGGATACCTATTGCCCCTAAATTTGTGCTACTCTGCATATAGCTTTGTTGTTTTCCCGCTTTAACGGCGAAGTTTTCGCCTGCCTTCTGGTATAATTTACCGGAACACATTCCACCGGAGTTGAGTTGTATCATGCCTGACGTATCCTATAAAGACAGCCAGCTTTATCGCGTTCGCCATTCTGCTGCGCATATCATGGCCGAGGCGATGCTTGAGCGTTTTCCGAAAGCCAAGATCGCCATTGGCCCGCCCATTGAAGACGGCTTTTACTACGATTTTGAACTGCCGCGCCCTGCCACTGACGAAGATATGCAGTGGGTTGAAAATCGGATGAAAGAGATCATCCGCGGCAATTATGCTTTCTCTGTGCGCGAAGTTAGCGCCGATGAGGCCCGCGCCGTCTTTGCCGATCAGCCCTACAAACTAGAGCTGATCAATGATCTGGCTGATGGGCGCGTAGATGAAAATGGCGAACAAACTGCCGTCCCTGCTGAAAAAATCACGCTTTATACGCAGGATACCTTCACCGATCTTTGCCGCGGCCCGCATGTTGCCAGCACCAAAGAGATCAATCCAAACGCGATCAATATCACCTATAAGATGCCAGCAGGGGCTTATTGGCGTGGAGATGAAAACCGCCAGCAGCTCACCCGCATTTACGGCACAGCCTTCGAAACGCCGGCGGAATTGCAGGACTATCTGCATCGCCTCGAAGAAGCCAAGCGCCGCGATCATCGCGTGGTCGGGGAAAAACTTGGACTGTTCACCTTCAGCCCGCTGGTGGGCAAAGGCCTGCCGCTGTGGAAGCCGAAGGGCGCTATTTTGAGGGACACGCTTGAACGGTGGCTGCGTGATGTGCAGATTGAGAACGGCTATGAGCCGGTAGTCACGCCGCACATCGGCAACCTGAACCTATACCGTACGTCCGGCCATTATCCTTACTACAGCGACAGCCAGTACGATCCGATTGTGGTAGATGATGAAGAATTTTTGCTCAAGCCGATGAACTGCCCGCATCACATTCAGATTTATAAGAGCGAGATGCGCTCTTATCGGGATCTGCCGGTGCGCTATGCCGAGTTTGGCACGGTCTACCGCTATGAACAAAGCGGCGAACTGCACGGCTTAACCCGTGTGCGCGGCTTCACAGTGGATGATGCCCATTTATTCGTGACGCCTGAGCAGTTATTAGAAGAATTTGTCACCGCCGTTCGCCTGATTCAGTATGTCTTTAACACGCTTGGACTCACCGATTTTCGCGCACGGGTTGGCGTTCGTGATCCGCAAAGTGATAAGTATGTGGGGGATGATTCGCTCTGGCAAAATGCCACTGATGCCATCATTCAAGCTTGCCAGTATCTTGAGCTGGATCATACGGTAGAAGAGGGTGAAGCCGCCTTCTATGGCCCTAAGCTGGACTTCATCTTCCGTGATGTGCTGAAGCGCAACTGGCAGCTTGGCACCGTGCAGGTAGACTACAATTTGCCCGCCCGTTTTGAGCTTGAATATGTAGCTGAAGACAACACTCGCCAGCGCCCGGTGATGATCCATCGCGCGCCATTTGGCAGCCTGGAGCGCTTCATCGGCATCCTGATCGAGCACTTTGACGGCAAATTCCCGGTCTGGCTAATGCCGGTGCAGGTGGTCATGATCCCGATCACCGACAAACACGTGGAGTATGCCAATCAGGTGGCGGCGCGGCTGCGCGCTCAGGGGCTGCGGGTGGAAGTGGATGCGGGAAAATCGCGCATGGGCGCAAAAATTGCCCAACACCGCGAAATACACATCCCTTATCTGCTGATCGTGGGCGATAAAGACATCGCCGCTAATGCTGTGAGCGTGCGACTGCGCAGCGACGAAGACCTTGGCGCGATGCCCGTCAGCGAATTTGAAACCATGATCGAGCGGGTGGTCGCTGAGAAATCACTGGAGCTGAAGTAGGCTGGCGAATAACCACTGAATAATCGGTTGGCTTCGTTATCTAAGACCAGCCGCTGCATATTCTTACGCTCTTTCAGTTTTATCATCTCGTATAATCAGGTTGAGTAACGTAATTGCTGTAGCGAAGGAACATGGTATGGCTTATTCACGGCTTCGGGTTACGTTTCTGAGCGGCCTGTTCATCCTGATCTTTGGTGTATCTACAGTCTATGCCCAGTGTGCTGATTTCGTGCAGCAGGCGTTGGGTCTGATGGCGCAAAACTGCGCGACTATCCCTCAAAATGGCGCTTGTTACGGCTATAACGGCGTAAGTGCCAGTTTTGCCGTGCCGGTTGCTGCGGATTTCTTCACACGGCCATCTGATATTGCGCAGATTGAGCAAATGAGCAGGCTGGCAACTCTGCCTTATGATCCCGCCACCGGAATTTGGGGTATCGCGGTGATCAAGGCGCAGGCCAATATCCCCGCAACGCTGCCCGGGCAGGCCGTGACCATGATACTGCTGGGCGATGTGAATCTGCAAAATGCGGCGGATGGTATGCAGTCTTTCATCGTTCAAACGGGTATCGGTCAGCCTTCATGCAGCCAGATACCCCCGTCGTCATTGACCGTGCAGGGGCCGCGCAATGTACACGTAAACCTGAATGTTAACGGCGCAGATTTCTCCATCGGCTCAACCGTAAATTTCCGCGCGAATGATAATGGCGAGCTGCGCGTCTCTACATTAGATGGCCGCGTAACGACTGGCAATGGCATTGTGATTCTGGCTGGCTTTAGCCGTTCTGCTGAAGTGGATGATCAGGGGATGATCATCGAAGAATCGTGGTCTGAAGAAGAAATTATCACTGAAGAAGAGATGTTCATTCTGGAAAGTTTCGAGGATTTACCGGAAGAAATTCTAGGCTATGAGATTGATGTACCCGATCTTGATGAACTGGCAATGCTGGACGCGCTTGATTTTGATCTTATCGGTAGTATGGACCCGTATTTGCTGGCCGCGCTGATTGATGATTTTGTCGCTAGCGGGCTAGACTCCTCTGAACTGAATAGCTTCACGCTGGATGATCTTGAAGCTTATCTTCAGGATAATCTCGATTATTTCGATGTTGATGAAGCATTTTTTGCGGCGATGGCTGAGTCATTCAGTTTTTCCGATGATGAATTGGCGTACTTTGCTGATGAATACGGCCTCGATCCGGGGCTGATAGAAGCGAATCTCAACGATGACTACGATGCAATGTTTGAAGCCGACTCTGATGAACTCATTGGTGAGGATACAGGCAGTGATGATGACACTGCTTTAGAGGGCGAGGATGAATTTGCGGAGTCTGATGGCGGCGAAGAGGAAGAACCGTCTGCTGAAACAGAACCGGAAGTTATTGTCGAAGAGGGCGAGGGCGGGGACTAGGTTTAGGCAGCAGATTTTTTGCTGGAACGCTCAGTAATGACACCTGCCGCTACGCCGCACAGAGTCGCCAGTATCAGCCACAACTGGTTGGGCAAGCCGTGTGCTGCTACCGCGACAACCGAAGCGACTAGTACTGCCGCCAGCGAAGGCCGGTTCTTGATTGAGGGGATCATCATGCCGATGAACGTGGCGCTCATGGCAAAATCAAGCCCCCAGCGCGACGGATCGGGTACGGCTGAACCGAACTGGATTCCGATAAACGTACAAAGCTGCCAGTTCGCATACATGAAGATAGCGGAACCCAGATAATAGTAATGTTTATAGGGCGATGGGTCTGGCTCTTCATAATGTTTGATCACAATTAAGTAGGTTTCGTCGGTCAGCCAGAAGGCCAATGGCAAAACCCAGCGCTGGGGTAGATGTCTTACGTAAGGCGCAAGTGATGTGGAATACAGCGCATGGCGCACATTCACCACGAATGTTGTGAGCCAGATCACCGGCAGCGATGCGCCCCCGGCCACCAACCCGACACCAACGAATTGCGATGACCCTGCAAATACGAATAACGACATCGCTTGCGCCGCCGCTGGAGATATCCCGCTAGTGATCGCCAATGCGCCAAAGATGATGCCGAAGGGGATGGCGCCGATAACCATTGGCACAGTCGCCTTAGCGCCGCCCAAAAATTCGGCGCGGCGGGTGGGATGTTGGCTGGAAACAGCTAAGGTTATCGTGTCCATTTGCATAGTTTTTTAGAGGATGAGAGACAGGTTACAACAAGGTTCTATTCTCACAGATTGTACTGGCGCAATGCCGCTCAAAGATAGTACCACGCCATAGCAGAATCAAAACAGGAGAGCGAAGGCTCTCCTGTTTTGAGAGGAAATGCTATCCTATTCCGAAGCTTCTACGCTTGCGGTCACAGAAATTGAAGAATAGCTGTAATCGCTGAAATTGAAGCGAATGTCACCATCTTCCGGAACCTCGAAGGTAATGCTCATGCCGGTTACATAGGTGGCGCTTCCGTAGGAAAGGGTTGTAGCGCCTTGCAAAATATCAACGTTGGGCGAGAACTCTCCATTCGCAGTGAGCGTCAATGTCAGTGTTTGGCCAGCCTCTGCCGTATACATTGCGGCGCGGTTGTTACCCGAAGATGTAAAGCTCAAAGTGAGCGGGCCGTCGTTAAATGAGGGAACTTCAGCGCGTTGCAGCGTCAATTCAAAGCTGGCTGCGTCGTTGGATGATGATCCAACGACGATGGTATAGGTACCTTCACTAGAAATCACGTAATCAGTGATTTCAGGATTGTTGCCAGCGCCGCCATCTTCATCGGAAATTACGCTGTAACCATAAGGATCGTTCAAACTCATGTTCGTGTCGGATTCGCTGGCGACAGTGATATTGATAATATCGCCAATATCGGCCTCGAAAGTGAAGAAGGCCTGATTATTGCTGCCAATCTCGCCTGTAATGGTTTCGCCAAAGGCAATCTCTTGCAGCGAAATTAGATCTAATGACAGGGTATAGGAACCCGTCGCCGCACGGCTAAAACTGGTGGCGGTGATGCGATACTGACCATCGGCAGGCAGTGTGAGGGGGCCAATACGTGCATCCAGATTGCCCGCCGCATCGTCGTTGGATGCGATTTGGAACCCGTCCTGATCATACAGATATAGATAGGTATCGAAATCATCCGAAATCATGGTCACGGAGATGCTGTCGCCAGCGCTGCCGGTGAAGGCGTAGATTTGTTCCGTCATGATTTCGGTTAATTCGCCATCAACTGTTTCGCCAAATTCAATCACATCTTGTTCGATGGCCGCAAGTGAAAGTTCGTATTCACCGGTGCTGACCGAACCGCGATGGTGATTGCCGTAGCTATCTACCTGAATGATATAATCACCGTCAGCAGGGATGGTGAAAGTAATCTTGGAGTCTAAATTACCAGCACCGTCGTCGTTAGAAGCCAGTACGTTTTCGTCAGCGTCCAAAAGTAGAAGATAGCTGTCGAATTCCTCAGACCGATGGATGATAGTGATGGCGGCATCGGCTTCTGCAGTGAAGATATAATAGGCAGCCGGCGCGTCTTCGGTTAGTTCACCGGTCACTGTATCGCCGATCTCGATGGGAGTAGCAGAAAGGCTGATTGGACTAACGTTCCCAACTTCTTCTTCTGCTTCCTCGGTCACCTCTACTGCTGGTGTACCGTTAGGAGTGGGTGTGGCTTGCGCAAAAGCTGCATAGGGAAGTGCCAACACAGCTAGAAAAGCGCCCGCAGATAATAATTTTCGCATTTGAAAAGCTCCTTCATGAAGTGAAACACACTACTAAATTCACTATAGCATAATTTTAAGATAACCACTGGCGCTTTTATGATTATTTATACTGCGATGGCAGAACGTAGGGAGTGCGTTCAATTACGCTATAATGACCTGTTGGTTTCAAGTGAGTATAGGCTTTCTTCATAAGCCGCAGCGAGAGTATTATTTTGCGAAAAATCTCTTTCACAATCTACGCCTTTTGCCTGCTGGCGCTTGTTGTGCTCTTGCTTGGGGTAATCCCGCCTGCTTTTGCACAGACTAGCCCCTTGCTCTGGGTGCGCTTTTATGAAGATGTCAATGAAAATGCCCTGCTGGATGCCGGGGAACCGCTCATCACACAAGGCATGCTTGTGCAGCTTTTAAATCAGGACGGAGTAATTGTTGCCAGCGCCTTACTGGATGATGTGCCAACTGCATCGCAAGGGCTGATTGGTTTTCAGGATATTATGCCGGGTGAATATACTGTCTTGATCACCAGTGCCGACTTTAGCCCCACTGGCGACTCTCAGTTTGCGCGTACCATCCTCGAAGGTGGCGTGCCCGTGCTGGTGGAATATGGCGCAAAAGCAGCGATTGTAGAAAGCGAAAATATGGCTGCTGCACAGCGGGGATTATTCGGGCTGCCCATTTATCTAGGGAATCCTGAACAGGTCGCCCGTATAGCTGTAGCGCTGCTCATTGGGCAGCTGGCGGCAATGGTTATGATCGCATTGGGAATTGTCATTTACGTATTTATGCGGAGACGCTATTTGAGACAGTTACGCGATCTAAAGCGGCAAGCTGCCACTAGCGGCCAGATTGCACAGGTGAACATCCCCCCGGGGAAGGTATTTTAGCATACGGTTTTGCAATTTTACGAGCGCTTGTTTTTTGCTTCGCAAAAACATCGTTTTCAGATGTTAATACCTCATTTTGCCAGCGGTTCAAATCATTCTTTGCCGGCGTAGCATTTTTATTTAACCCTGTGCGTAGAATCTCTACGTGTACAACCGCTAATATGCACCGTTATTCGCCTTAGCCAATTCCCGTAGAAAGACGAAAAACGGATGTTCACTGCTGATGAATTACAGGTCAGAGCCAAATCACCAATGTTTCGCTCAATCGTCCATGTTGTACGCGCCGCTGATATTACGCCGCATATGCGTCGTGTTACGCTAGGCGGTGAAAGCCTGAGCCTTCTCGCAGATAGGCATCTACCCGGTGATGCCATCAAATTGTACATCCCTGAAACGGGCAGTGATGCAGTTATCCCTCAATATATTATGCTGCCCAATCGCAAGAATCCATTTAAGGTGCGTGCTTACACTATTCGCAGTTTTAACGCTGCGACAGCAGAAATAGATGTTGATGTTTTCCTTCACGGCGATACGTTTGGTTCGACGTGGGCGCGTACTGTCCATGCAGGAGATCAAGTTGGGTTTATCGGGCCGCGTCACGACTATAGGGGTGCTTCCGCCGGTGCTGATTGGCAGTTGTTGATCGGGGATGAAAGTGCGTTCCCGGCCATTGCCGCGATTCTGGAATCACTTCCAGAGGGCTGCCGCGCCTATGCTTTTATCGAAATAGCTGATCAGCGTGATGAGGTGCCGCTGGATCTTAAAGCTCAGACTTCGATTCAATGGCTGCATCGCGGAACTTCCCCCGCTAAACAGAGCAAGCTGCTTGAACAGGCGCTCCATAACTTTGCATGGCCTGACGGTAAAGGCTATGTTTGGGCGGCTGGAGAGCAGCACGCGATGAAGGCTATCCGCCACCAGCTAACACACGAACGACACATGCAGCGGCATGATTTTCAAACGATAAGTTATTGGAGCTAATTGCCCGGCCTAAGACTTGAACCCGCTTCCTCGTCCTTGTGTCGAGCTATTCTCTTTTGAGGAGAGCGATTTGATTTTTGAGAAAATAGGGGGAGAAGGGAGGGAAAGGAAACGAGACGGCTTAAACTGTGTGACCCCGGCAGGATTCGAACCTGCGACCAAGTGCTTAAAAGGCACCTGCGCTACCGCTGCGCTACGGGGCCAGCTTGAAAACATTGTAAACGAAAACTACCTGTTTTCAAGCGGCAACCCGAAAAATATGACCATCGGGCATTCTTGGTTTTTCGTGAGCGCAGAGACATAATCCGCATTCATAACAGGGTTTCGATAACGGTTCATTTTAAGCCTATGGTCAAATTTATGATTCTCTTTCAGCGCCCGGGCAACCTTGCGACATTTGAGGAGGGCTACAATCGTTTTCTGGCGCTGATTGAAGGTATGCCGCTGATCACCCGCCGGCAGGTGATACACATCCTCGGTTCGCCGCGCGGAGAAACCAACCTCTTTCGCATTCTTGAAGTCTATTTTGAAAGTCAGGCAGCACTTGAAGAATCGCTGCGCTCTCCTGATGGGCAGTCTGCGGGGCAAACCCTGATGAATTTTCCCCCAAACAGCGTAGAAATGCTGTTTGCTGAAGTTTTTGAAGAACTCGGTGGTCAAACTGGAGCAGCATTTTAAACATGGCACAAATGAAGGCGCTGCAAGAACGGATTCTGGCAGAAGGGCGTAATCTTGGGAGTGGTATTCTCAAAATTGACAGCCTGCTGAACCATCAGATTTACCCTGACTTGATGATGGGTATGGGGCAGGAAATGGCAGCGCGGTTTCAATCCCACAAGATTGATCGCATTCTGACTGCGGAAATTTCCGGCATCGCCCCTGCCGTGCTGACTGGATTAGTCCTCGGCGTGCCTGTCGTCTATGCCCGCAAAGTTAAGCCGATCACTATGTTCGGCCCGGTATTTCTGGAAACAGCCCCCAGTCATACCAAAGGCATGGAAGTGAATCTGCTGGTTTCAGCAGAATTTTTGCCGCCGGATCAGGATGTGCTCATTATTGATGATTTTCTTGCTACGGGAAAAACCCTACGCGCATTAGCCCGTATGGTGCAAAGCGCGCGTTCCCGTATCGTGGGCGTAGGCGTGGTTGTCGAAAAGACCTTTGAGGGTGGACGAGATCTCATGCTGCGCAGCGGCTATGACATCCCGATTGAGGCGCTGGCAGTGATTACCAACATGGATGATGGGCAAATTGTGTTTGCCGAAGATGGGCAAGAATTGTAATGAGCGGGGCATTGCCCATGTTGCGGGGGTTGGCCTAACCTTTACGCCGGACGTGCGTTGTTTAACTGTTATCGCCAGTCGATCTTATCGGATAGACGCCGATCAAAACCTGATATTCAAAGGCAGCTTCTGACGAGGCTGTCTTTTCGTGTTTCTTCATGTCTAGTTCAGCAATTAGCTCATCCATCCGCGTATAGAAAATTTCGGCTTCGGCTTCAGTCATGGTGATTCGTTCACGGGAAATTCGCAGGCGGCGGGAGGTGGGCGCATCCTGACTCATGTCAATGATGCCCTTCGCCGCACCTTCAAGAATTTCTCTGCGGATCGGATCGATCATCGCATCCAGTGCGGTTGTAAGGCCGCCACCGTCTTCGCTGCCAGGATTCAATAACGAACGCTGGATGGCAAAGGTTTCAGCAGACGCCTGATATTGCTTTTCAATGATACCGGAGACGATGCGGGTTTCGGTAACGGTGATGAAGCCTAATTCCTCTAGCAAATTGAAGTGATAGTACAGTTTGGTTGGCGCCAGCCCGATTTCTGAAGCAACATGCTTAACTGTTCTGGGCGTTTTTAGCACTAATTCAACAATTTGCTGGCGCAGAGGGTCGGCAAAGACCTTGAGCTGCTCAAGCGTAGTGATGGTAAAACGTTCGGCAGGCTTAAAATCCTGTGCTGTTGGTTGAAGTTCAGTATCAGTCATCGGTTGTCTTAGGTTGTATGCCTTATCGGCAGCGTCCGGGCTGCACGCTGACCTCAAGAGGGGCAGCAATGGCATTTAAGCATACACGCTATAGGGCTGTATTTCCAGCAGATGCGAGAATTCTTCCGTTCGGAGACGAAAGAATTCTTCATATTTCCGCTTATTTTTTTGTCCGATCCTTCGACTGCGCCTCTTTTTTCATGCGTTCCCGATCTGCCTCTGCAACCCGCCGTTTTAGATCCTGACGCATAATGAGATATTCGTGCGACATATTTCTCTCCTTACACTCCAAATTTGATATTGACTAATTTCAACCAATTGAATTAATTCAAATTATATACCAATTACAACCTGTGTCAATAATAAGTTTCAACATTTAAATAAATTAAAATATGAAAACTGCTGACTCAAACAAGGATTGAGAATTTACGAACCCCTTGAGAATCGGCACAATTGCAGGATGGATCGTTTACGACGTTTTAGCCAGCGTAAATTTGTTCGTGACACCCTGATCTTGCAAACGGGCAAAATCAGCATCACGTTCTTGAGCTTAATCTCGACTATTCTGGTTACGCGGCTTCTTGGCCCGCAGCAGTACGGGTTATACGCGCTGGCAGATAACCTCTTCGTCTTGTTCACCATTATTGACATTAGCGGTGCGGCGGCTAGCACTAACACCCGTATGTCACGAGCTATTGGCGCTGGTAACGAGGAAGAATCTACCAATGTGCTCGCTTATGGGCTGCAATCCAGCGTTTTCATGAGAAGTTGCATTCTCCTGCTCGTTTTGTTGATCGGGCCGGCTTTTGCATCGGCAACGCAGGGCGACGCCAGTATTGGCATGATGGCTATTGTGATTGCGCTGGGCGGGCCGATGGACGCGATCTACAGTCAACTGCTGCTGGCTTTACAGGCACGGCGTTCGATGATGGCCGCCAGCGTTGTTCAAACGGTGAATCAGGTGGTGCTCACATGCCTGATGATTAGCGCAGTGCTTATTGCCCCGCAGGCGGAAAGCCTTGCAATAGCGCGGTTGTTATATTCATTGATTACGCTGGTCGTGATCCTGATCGTTTATATACGCCTGCGTGCAAAAGGTAGTTTTGCGCTGCCGCGATTAAGCGTGTTGGTGGGGCGTGTATTCACCCAGTCGCCGCGCCCATTCTGGCGCTTCGGCCTTGCAAACGCGATTGACAAGAATATTTCAAATATATCGGCGCCGTTGATTATGCAAATAGTCGGCGCTTTTGGCGGAAGCATGGCCGCGGGATACCTTGGTCTGGCGATGCGGGGTGTGCAGCAGGTTACCGTACTAGGAGCCGCTGTTCTGGAAAACCTGAATGCAGCGATTCCGCAGGCTATCGGGCGCGGTGATTATCAAAACTTACGCCGCAATTTTGCCCGTGTTCAGGGGGCGACTGCCGTTTATAACGTGGCACTGTTCGGGGCAATGGCGCTAACTTCACCGCTGCTGGTGCCGGTACTATTCGGCACGGCATGGCGACCCGCTATTCCCGCCGTGGTGATGCTCGCTATTTATGGCATGATCACTGGTATTGGCGGCAATTTTGCACCGCTTTATCGCGCCTTCGGGCAGATGAAGCTGGCGATTGGTGCTAAGATTGCGGCGTTAGCCATTGCGCTGCCAACTGCGGCCTTACTGGTCAGCATGACAGCAGAAGGGGTATCTCTCAATATTTCGTTATGGTCATCGTCCATTCATAATGCGCCCTATCTCGCTGCAGGTATTAGCGCATCTAGCGCAGTCGCTGCTGCCGGGGCACTATCGCTCAATATTCTCTATGCAATCTCGGTAGGGCTGACCGCAATTTTCACCATAAGGGAGCTGAATAAGCGAGCTTCAATAGATCGCCTATAATTTTCTAATGATGCGCGTGTAAGATCCCTGATGGAGCCTTACTCGAAAGGATGGTCATAATCCATAAAGTATTTTCTCTGGATATTCATACCGCCAATTGGCGGCTAAACTCAAAAAACACTGCGCTCATTCCTAGTCGCTTTTTTCTGAAAGGAGCATTCGCCCGCCTTGCCCGGCGCGAACAACTCGATTATGGATATTTTGATCATCGGCGGGACGCGCAATCTTGGCACGTTTATGGTTCCCGCATTTCTGAGTCGTGGGTACAGCGTTTCCGTATTGAATCGTGGACTAACGCGGGATGATCTCCCTGATGCTGTGGAGCGTTTACGGGCTGACCGCAATGATCCTGATGACCTACGCAAGGCTTTGGGAGGACGCAGCTTTGATGTTGTGATAGATAATGCGCTTTACAAGCAGCCGGAAGCGGAGGCTGTCGTTGATATTCTGAATGGCAAGGTTGGGCAGTTCATTTTCTTAAGCAGTGGGCAAGTGTATCTGGTGCGTGAAGGGGTAGAGCGTCCTTTTCACGAGAACGATTATGCTGGACGCTTGATGCCTGCCCCGAAGATAAATACGTTTGGGTTTGAAGAATGGCTGTACGGCGTAGATAAGCGCCGTGTTGAAGATACTTTATTTGAGGCTCATACGCGGGATGGTTTTCCGGCGACATCGCTGCGTTTGCCGATGGTTAGCAGCGAGCGGGATCACTATAACCGCACTTATGCCTATATTCTACGATTACAAGATGGTGGCCCTATCCTTGTGCCAACGACGCCGAATTTCCGACTGCGGCATATTTATGGAGAAGATGTGGTCGCCGCCTGCCTGCGCCTGATAGATACCGGGGTGGGCAAAGGCAGCGCCTATAATATTTCGCAGGAGGAAACCGTCACGCTGGATGAATACCTGCATTTGCTGGCAAAGTTGATGGGATTAGAGACTCCGCCAGCTATCGTGCGGATGCGCCGTGATCTGCTGGAGGCTAACGGCTTTCTGCCAGATTGCTCACCATTTAGCGAGCGCTGGATGAGCGAACTTGATAACACGCTCAGTAAAACCGAACTGGGCATGAACTATACGCCGCTGGCGGAGTACCTAGCGCGGATCGTGCGTTACTATCAGGAAACCGCGCCACCGCCACCGGCCGGTTATCGCCGCCGCCGCGCCGAACTTTTGCTGGTGGAGCAAGAGGGCGCGAATGCGGTTTCATAAATCTGTTCAGGCAACAAAGGAAAGTCAGGTATTGCAATGACGGTAGAATCAGATAGCGACCTACAGGGCTTGATGCGCATCGGCCAGATTGTAGGCGAAGCTGTGCGCGTGATGGCGGAGTCGCTGCGCCCCGGAATCACGACGAAGGAATTGGACGAGATCGGGGCGGCCTATTTGAAAAAGCGCGGGGCGCGTAGTGCGCCGATCCTCACCTACAAATACCCCGGCGCCACCTGCATCAGCATTAATGATGAGGCCGCGCACGGCGTACCCTGTAAGCGGGAAGTGAAGGCGGGCGATCTTGTCAACATTGATGTTTCGGCAGAATTAGACGGTTATTTTGCCGATACTGGCGCCAGTTTCCCGGTGCCGCCAATTTCCCCGGAAGTTGAATTTTTATGTGATTGCACTCAGATGGCGCTGGATGCGGCGCTGGAGGTCGTGCGTGATGGGCAGCGCATAAATGTGATCGGGCGGGCGGTAGAGTCTATTGCAAATAAGGCTGGCCTGCACATTATTCGCGATCTGGGTGGACATGGCGTCGGGCGCGGGCTGCATGAAGACCCGCGCAATATTCCGAATTATTACACCAACCGGGCAAAGTCCCGCTTAAGCGATGGCATGGTCATGACCATTGAGCCATTTTTGACCTTCGGCAGTGGGCGCATTTACACGGCGCGCGACGGCTGGACGTTGAAAACTTCGGATGGGCAGCTTGCCGCACAGTATGAACACACAGTGGTCATTACTCATGGGAAGCCGATATTAGTGACGGCGGTATAATTTCCCTCACCATTGTATGCGGCTTGCGTTTCGGATCAATAGTTGAGGCGCGCCCCGACAGCTCCGTTTCATGGGAGAGTGGCAAAGGGGCTGCCTATCCTAATGATTGAGGTCATACAGCTTGTTCGAAAAAATAACCTCTAAAACAGGGCGTATCTCTGCGCCCTGTTTTTGTCTTATAGGTGCAATGTGGGCATTATTCTTGGGCTAACTGCGGCGATAGGTTGGGGTACGGGCGATTTTCTGGTACGCGGGGCAACGCGGCGTATTGGCAGCTTCCTCAGCCTGTTTTATATGCAGTTCTTCGGGCTGCTATTCATTCTGCTGGTCACTATTTTTTCTGGCGAGCTTCAGATTGGTATTGCCAGAATAGACCCTTCCACAGTGTTCTTTCTGATCCTGACCGTAGCCATTGGCATCACTGGCTCATTGCAGCTTTATCAGGCGTTTGCGACTGGTATGCTGGCGGTGGTTTCCCCCATTGCGGCGAGCTATGCGGCGATCACACTGGTGCTTTCACTGTTGAGCGGGGAACAGCTAACCCTAGCGCGGGCTATCGGTGTAGCGATTTGTCTTTGCGGAGTGCTGCTGTCCTCCATCGAAAGAAACCCGAAGGCCAGCGAAGATGGAAACCCGCGGAAGGGGAGCTGGCATTTGCCGCCGGGCGTCATGAATGCTGTCGGCGCTGCAATTTGTTATGGCATTGTGTTCTGGCTCATGGGCTTTCACGTGATTCCCCGTCTGGGGGGGCTGTTCTCAGTGACGGCGACCCGCTTTGGGTCAGTTGTCATCGCGCTGCCGCTGCTGGCCTTGCTGCTAGGGCGAAGCCTGCGCCCGCCTTCTAAGCGCGATCTGCGGATACTGCTGGCGGTGGGGGTGATTGACACAGCGGCATTTGTCGCTGCGATGATCGGCTCAAGCACCGAGCAGGTGAGCATTGTCACGGTGCTGTCGTCTATGTTCAGCGCGTGGACGGTATTGCTGGCGTGGATTTTCTATAAAGAGCGCCCGCTGAAGCTGCAATGGATGGGTATATCGCTCATTTTCATCGGCATTGTGCTGGTAAGCATCGGCGGCTAGCTTTCAGGATGGAAAATAAAAAGACCGCCTTAGCGATCTTTTTAAGGGTATCGTTGATATTTAGGATTCTGGCGTTGGTGCTGGTTGTGGTTTACGAAGGCGACGCAGCCCTTGAAACTTCGGTATGCCCTGTAATTCTCTCCAGCGTGCTTCGCCGCCGTCGGTGTGCCATTCCACTACAAAGCGATTATCGGGGTCGCGATAGGCGAATACCGGACGGAACATCAGAATTTGTCGCATCACGCCGACGATTTCTTTGTTTTCCTCGCCCATTCGTAAGATGAACCATTGGCCGGGCTGCCATTCAAATTCGACTGGCATTTCATTGGCCCATGCGCCGACCATGCGAATTGGCGTTTCTGCCTGCGTGCATGACATATAGATATTGGCGAGACGATTATTCCACAGCGTATGGTTCACGCGCTCTTCAATGAAGAATGGGCGGGCAGTTGGGGTGGAATAAAACCATGAGCGCGCATCGGTTGCCATGAAAAAAACC
>JACSRP010000115.1 GCA_014879665.1 Anaerolineae bacterium
GATATACGCGCCGGGAAATACCGCGTTGCTATCGCCGGTGATCGTGATCTGCCCGCTTGCATCCGGCGCCGAAACCGCAATCTGCGCGATATTCGGCGGGTCGCCCTGCGCCAGCCGTTCCTGCGCGGCGGTCAGTCCTGCAAACAGCAGTGAAATGCACAGCGCCAGTATTGCCGCCGCCGCGATATATCCCCGTCTCACAGTTTGGCCTCAACCTGGCGCAGCGCCATTTGCAAACGGTGCTGCTGTATCGTCGTCGTCAAATCGCCGCGCGTGCGCTCCAATACCCCCCGCACCGCATCCGTCCGGCGGCGTAAATCTCCGGTGATCGCGTCGGGAAAATCGAACGTCACCAGCCGGTCATAGATCGTATCCATCCAGTTTAGCAGGCGTTCCGCTTCGGCAACCGCCGTTGGCGCGCCCGTCTCCGTCGCCGCTTCCTCACGGCGCAAAATATCCAGAATGAAGCGCCGCAGTTCAGTGGCCGCTTCTGCCAGTCCATTCAAATAAGTGCTGCCCTGCACCTGTAACGAGTCCGGCGTGGGCAGTTCCATCCCCCGCACGATGGCGTAGGTGGCATGCGCTTCAACCACTTCTTTCAGCGCGTCCTGTGTATAACCACTGTGATATAAATCAGGGTAAGCCGCAACGCCCGCCTTCAAAGCCGCCGCCGCCGTGTCCACAACCGCCAGTTTCTGTTCGGCAGCCCCCCATTCGCGGCGGTGTACCGCCCGAATCGCCTCCGCGCAGTAGCGGATCAATTCCCGCGATCCGGCAATCGCAGCATCTCTGGCGGCATTTCGCGCCACAAAATCCACGCGGATACTTTCGGCTATAGCATCGAGATCGGGCATAATTTAACCTTTACCGGAAGATTCAGTTAAAAGTTAAAGGTTGAAAATATTTGTCTGTCTGATGACATTACTTGTAACATGGTCTATCGGCTCTTCTAACTTTTAACTCAACCATAGTTTACGGTACGATCCCCATCGCTACGATAAACAATAGTCATAGGTGCTCTTATGCGACTGGCAGTATTCTCCGATATTCACGGTAATTTGACCGCATTTGAGGCAGCATGGGCTGATTTCCAGGCCGCCGGTGGCGCTGATCATCTCTGGTTTCTGGGTGATTTTGCCTTCGCCGGCCCTCGCCCCGCCGAATGTATTCAACGGGTGCAGGCCATCATCGCCGAAGCTGAAGCCGATGAAACCCGCAAAGGCACAGTGCGCGCCATTCGCGGCAATACCGATCGCTATCTCGTCACCGGCCAGCACATGGCTCAAAAACCCGCCGAAAATGCCGATCAACTGGCGAAAATGGTTGAAGGCCTGTCCCATATCAACACCGTTGCGCTCTGGGGCATAGAGCAGCTTAGCTTCGATGACTATGCCTTTCTCAGCAAGCTGCCCGGCGAATGTGACCTCCACGCGCCACAATTTGGCTACATCATCGGCTATCATGGCACGCCCGGCGACGATGAAGGATTCCTCACTCCGGAGACCGATGCCGAAGCGGCGGCGGATGCGCTGCTAGATCGTGAAGGTCGCTTAGGCATTGGCGGCCACATTCACCGCCAGATGGATCGCCTGCTGCCCGGCGGCTGGCGCGCGGTCAATGTCGGCAGCGTCGGCATGTCCTTCGATATGCCCGGCAAAGCGCAGTGGGGCTTATTCACCTTCACTGAAGGCGGCCTCACCGTTGATCTGCGCGCCGTCCCCTACGATCTTGAAGCCGCTGTAGATGATCTTTACACCGTTGGCCACCCTCTGCCCGCATGGGTAGGGAAGGGGTTAAAAAGAAGTGATGAATGATGATCACAACTTGCGCTGCTTACGTAATATGCCCATCACCCATCACCCATGACTGAGGTTTTCATGCCCAAACGTACCCAACTATTTGAACAGCTCGGCGGTGAGCAGCAGTACGGCGTGCTGCTAGTCGCCCAGATGGGCGGCGCGCCCAACGAAATTCAACTCATCCTTGAAACTGCGGAATACGATCCCTCGGTTGAGGGGCTGCGTCCCAAATCCGGCTATATCATCCGCGCGCTTGGCGTGCTGGAACATCGCGTCACCCTCGGCGTTTTCGGCGCGGCGGCGCTGGCCGAAGATCACCCGCTGCTCTATCACCACAACACGCCGAAAGTTTCCGTCCATTTCGACGGCAAGCCGGATGATATTCATGATCTGGTGCTGGATATTTCGCAGGCTTATGTCAGCACTTTCCTCGAATGGCGGCATCTGGTCGAAATGCCCGATGATCTGAATCGCTCAATGCCGCTGGTAGACCTGCTTCAGCGCGGCGTCGGTTTGCTTGGCGTTATGCCCAAACCGCTGGGCGAACGTATGGCGCGGGTGCTCAAACATCACGGCATGAACGCCAGCCTGAACGAAGATACGCTCTTTGAAACCAACGACGATCACGGGCGCTCAAAATTGGCGAAAGCCCTGATCCTCGACAGCTCTTACATCATCGCACTGGATTTCTCGTTCGAGACCATGGGCAAACAGCAGAAATGAGCGTTATTTCCGAAATGGCATAAAAACGGCCTTTCCCCCAATAGCATTTTCCGCCGCAATACGCCATGATATGCACAAAATTCTGGCAGGAGAATGTCTCGTGGAACTCAAACAAAAGACGGCATTGATCACCGGCGGCGCCAGCGGTTTGGGCGCGGCAGTCGTGCGCGGTTTTATCGCAGCCGGCGCAAACGTCCTGATTGTGGATCGTGATGGCGATAGAGCCGCAGCTTTAGCACAGGATTTAGGCGAAAATGCCCGCGCCTTTGAAGCCGACGTAACCGATGAAGGCGACATCCAGAACGCGATCACCGCGGCAGTTGAAGCCTTCGGCGGGCTGCACATCAATATCAACTGCGCCGGCATCGGCATGGCGCTGCGCACCACCAGCAAAAACGGCCCGCACCCGCTGGATGTATTCCAGACGGTGATCAACATCAATCTGGTCGGCACCTTCAATGTGCTGCGCCTATGCGCGATGGCGATGGCTAAAAATGAACCGAATGACAGCGGCGAACGCGGCGTGATCGTGATGACCGCTTCTGTAGCCGCCTTTGATGGACAAATCGGGCAGGCTGCCTATTCCGCCAGCAAAGGCGGCATCGTCGGCATGACCCTGCCGATTGCCCGCGATCTGGCGCGTGATGGCATTCGCGTCTGCACGATTGCCCCCGGCATTTTCGATACCCCGCTTCTGGCCTCGCTGCCAGAAGCCGCCCGCGAATCGCTCGGCCAGCAGGTGCCCTTCCCGCCGCGCCTCGGCAAGCCCGAAGAATATGCCCTGCTGGCGCAGCATATCGTCGAAAACACCATGCTCAACGCTGAAACAATTAGATTGGACGGCGGCATCCGCATGGCCGCAAAGTAGGGGGATGAGCGCCGTTAAAACGCTCAAATATGGTAGGCGTA
This sequence comes from Anaerolineae bacterium, assembly GCA_014879665.1. Classification (GTDB taxonomy): domain Bacteria; phylum Chloroflexota; class Anaerolineae; order Aggregatilineales; family Phototrophicaceae; genus Flexifilum. The sequence goes on from JACSRP010000115.1 coordinate 3,432, forward strand.
TCTTGCGACCAGTCCCGCCCTTTCGTTGTTAGTGTCGCCCCCTCAGCCCATATCAACGGGGCTGAGGGGTTGGGGGAGAGAGGTCTTCACCCACAGCGCATTACTTCTCTTTAGGCTTTCCCCAGCACATCCCAAACTTCCAGCTTGCCCCGCACGCGGCGGATCACCTCGTTGGTGTATTCAGTCGTGGAGGAATGCCCGCCCAGATCAGCGGTACGAATGCCGTCATAGACCGCCTCCATAGCTGATTCATAAATGGCGCGGCTGGCGGCGTGTGCCAGCGGATCATGGATATAGCTGAACAACGCCGCCCCAGCGAGAATCATCGCCATCGGATTAGCGATATTCTTGCCCTGCAAGCCGGGGGCGGTGCCATGCGGCGCTTCTGTGACCACTGTCTTGACGTTGAATTCGTCGTCCAGCGACAAAATCACCGACTCCGCCCCGGCGATGCTGCCGAACATCTTCAGCACCAGATCGCTCAAAGTGTCGCCGTCACGGTTCAGCGCCGGAATCGCCAGCGGTTCGCCAGTAGTTTCCAACAGCAGCGCGTAGGTAGCATCAATCAACTGCGGGTTGTATTTCACATCGGGAAAACGCGCGGCGGCGAGATCCAATTCTTCTTTGAAGATGCCTTCGTAAATCGGGCTGACGGTATATTTGGGGCCGCCGAAAACGGTGGCGTTGGTGCGCCGCGCATGGCGAAAGGTAAATTCAGCCACCGCCCGGCAAATCCGCCGCGACAGCTTGCGAGTGCTGTAGGCCACTTCGTCCAGCCCCTCGCCTTCGCGCCATTCCTTCGCACCGTAAGCATCTTCTACCGCCATCCGCACGACCGCAATTGGGGCATAGACCGGCGCCAGCGGGCGCACTGCCGGAATACGCCGCCCGGTGCGTAAAATCACCTGACCATTCACATACTCGCGCAGTAGGGCGTTCGGGCTGCCCACGTCGCCTTTGATTTCCGGGGTAATGGTCGCGGCCTTGATGCCATAGCCATACTGGTTGATGAAATCTGCCGCTTCACGCACCACCACATTTTTGGTTTTGCGGCGGTTTTCCAGCGAAAGATCGAAAACTTTGGTCTCAAAATTGACGCGCGTCACCGCTGGATCAATGACGCGCAGCGCCTCTTCCAGCAGTTCTTGACCGGTCTGGTCACCTTGCAGCACAGCAATGATCGGTGTTTTGCTCACAGGGTTCTCTATCCTCAGTAAGTCCCACCCCTATCACAGCATGCAACATCCACTCTCTATATACAGAGCAGGGCAGGGGTAAGGTAAAATCGTCGTGTCGGCGCATGATTGTAGTCGAGATCGAATGAAGATTAAACGTAGAAATTGCGCTATGATTAAGCCGGAAATCTGAAAGGACCTGCCTGTGAAACGCAAGCCCTCCCTGCTCATTACCTTGGCGCTGCCGGTTGCGGCGGCACTTTTTATGGCCGCTGTTTTCCCGGCTGCACCGCATGCGCTGGCGCAAACCACGCCCGCCACGCCTGTAGCGACGGCTGCTGGCCCGCAAAATGATGTGAACGCCTTCTTCGTCGCCTGCGATACCAGCGGCGTGATGAATATGCGCGGTTCGATGCTGGCTGGATGGGACGTTTATTATCAACTCTTCACCGGCACTGCTGGCAGCGGAACTGCGCTCAGCGATCTGCGTCAGGTATCGGTGGATGGCACTTTCGCCTTCAGCGAAGTGATCAATTACAGCGGCGGGCAAACGGTGCCTGCCGGCTCATCAGCCAGCGCAAAGGTGATCGTCGCCCGTGAAACCAACCCGGCCAGCGTAGACTTCGAATTTGTGGTCAGCGATGTGAATGATGGCTGCCAATCGCCGCAAAACCCACTTGGTACCAGCGCTGGCGCTGGGGCTGGCAGCACTGGCGCGAACACCGGAAGCGATGCTCCCGCGCGCGGAAATCTGGTTTCACTGCCTGCGCCCAACGGCGGCACGCTGAACCCCAACCTCGCCCCGGAATCGCTGGTGGTGGTTGGCCCTCGTTTGAGCGATGCCTTCCGTTCAGAAACGCCCGGCCTGATCTACGCCGCCTGTGGCAACTTCCCTCTGGCGCTGCCCGGCATTGTGTACGATAACGACCGCATCACTGTGTTCTGGTCTTGGTACACGCGCACCGAAGAACAGATGCAGCAGCATTTGGACAATGTGCAGTATTCAGTACGGATGAACACTGCAACCTTCAATCAGGTAGTGCGCAGCGATATTCAGCGCATCAACAACCAGTCCTACGTGTTCTATTCGGTGGATGTGGGCAACTTACGCCCCGGCCACTATGAAATTGAGTACCGCGCCACATGGGCGAACCCGGTCAATGATGGCTATGCCGATTTTGGCCCCGGCACCGATAATCCGCAGGATGCTGGTAACTGCAATTTCGACATTGTGCGCAACCCGCGCAGCGAATTTGTGTCGTATACCAACATGTTCCTGCCCTCCAACTGGCCGGTGCATACCCTGTTCCCGGACCCGCCGCCAACGGAGTGATGAAGCCCTCACTCACTTGCGTAGTTTTATCGGGGCGCAGCATACTGCGCCCCTTTTGCAACCTGTAAAAAACAACCGCGCGCCCCATGCGGCGTCCGTCTATAAAATCAAACGACCTATATGCCCACTCTCGCAAAGCAAGCCAATTCCCTGTTCAACCTCACGCTTACGCCAACACAAAGCGCAGCCTTTGACACTTATGCCGCGCTGCTGGCGGAGTGGAACACCCGTATGAATCTGACCGCAATCACTGACGCCGAAGGTATCCAGACGCGGCATTTTCTAGATTCGCTGAGTGTGACAGCGGCGATGCCACGCACCGAAAATTTGCGCCTGATTGACGTGGGAACTGGCGCGGGCTTTCCCGGCCTGCCGCTGAAAATCATGTTCCCTGATATTCAGCTCACACTGCTAGAAGCGACGGGCAAAAAACTGGCTTTTCTGCGAGAAGTATGCACACAATTGAACCTGAGCGGCGTAGAATTTCTACATGCACGCGCCGAAGAAGCCGGGCAACTGCGCGATCAGCGCGCCAGCTATGATGTGGCGGTGGCGCGGGCCGTGGCGCGGCTGCCGGCGCTGCTAGAATACCTGCTGCCGCTGGTCAAAGTGGGCGGGTACGCCATCGCCATGAAAGGCCGCACCGCCCATACTGAAATTGAAGTTGCACACCGCGCGATGGAGCTGCTAGGCGGCAAGCTTAGCACCATTGTTGAAGTCTGCCTGCCAGATGTGGACGAACTGCATCATCTGATCGTGGTGGAGAAGATCGCCCACACCCCTAACCTATATCCCCGTAAACCGGGAATGCCATCCAGCGCGCCGCTGTAAAAGCTGTTAAGCGCCAAAGCCCAGCGGCGGCGGAAGCGAAACCAGAAAGCCTAATCCGCCGGCTATATGGAAAAGTGCCAGCAGTATCAAAACAATCATCAAAACGATACGAATAATTTTGTATTTCGGTTCGCCTTCTCTGATGAAAATGCTGTTTCTGAGGGCGATAACCAGCAGAATACCCCCCAGAATCACGTCCGCAAAGTCAGCATAACTGGTCACGCGGCCGTTCACGGTGGTGATACTGGTGAATGAAATGACAAAGGGCAATACTGCGACCACATAAGCTATGATTTCATTCCGCTTTGGAAACCCCTGCATATCACCCGCAACCATAATTTTCCCCTCTCGATGACCCCATAAACCCGCCAATTAATATTTTGCTTTTCCCTGCTGAAAACTGAAAAGCGATTATGAGTATAGCCGCAAAGAATTTCGTATACATTTTCATCGTCACTGCAAAACCGCCGCTTGAGTTATGGGCGGCGATTCGCGTAAAATGAAGGTGTTAATCGGATAATATGCTGCCCATGATCGCTCGCCTCACACACTGGAACACCTCTTCTTTTTCCCTTCCACAATGGTTATTACTGAATTTTCTTGTCTGCGCGGCCTATGTGCTGTCGGGCATTTTCGGTATGAATTATGCGGTGCTTGGCGGAGATACCGTCACCGCTATGTGGCCGCCTTCAGGTATTGCGCTGGCCGCCGTGATCATTTTTGGCCCGCGCGTGCTGCCTGCCGCCACGCTCGGCTCAATCGTCATCAACTGGCGCTTGTTGGGCGTCGCGCCCACCCCACTTGCCGGATTTCTAGCAGCGACCACCATCGGAATTGGCGTAGCCCTGCAAGTCGGCGTCGGGCGATATTTTGTGCGCCGCTACTGCCCGTCCGGGGGAATTTTTACCACCACCCGTGGCGTGCTGGTGTTCATCTTTCTAGGCGCGCTGCTTGCCTGCGTGGTGAACGCCACTATCGGGGCGACAGCGCTCACCCTGGCCGGGCTATCCGATATTTCCGGCTATCCCATGCTGTGGCTGACATGGTATCTAGGCGATGCTTCGGGAATGCTGATCTTCGCGCCCTTCTTCATCATCTGGATCACGCATTCAATCAGCTCTACCCGCCGCCAGACCATTGAATCGCTGCTAGTGGTAGCCGGGCTGCTGCTGGTCACCTATATCACCTTCAGTAATAGTATGCCGGTTGCCTTCGTGATCATCGCCATTCTGGGCTTGATCGCCTTCCGCTATGGGCGGCATGCCGCATCTGCCAGTATCGTCTTGACCTCGATCCTCACGGTATACCTGACCGGCCAGGGGCTGGGATCGTTCGCCCGCGCTGATCTGAACGAATCGGTGCTGCTGCTGCAATCGTTCATCGCCACCACCACGATACCGGTGCTGCTGTTGGCGGCGGCCATCCGTGAGCGCGAAGCCTTCGCCGCGCGCTTAGAAGAATCCAACCACACGCTGGAGGCTAAAGTGCTGGAGCGCACCGGGCAGTTGAGCGCCGCGCTGGAAGCTGCTGAAAGCGCCAGCCGCACCAAAGCCCTATATATCGCCTACATGGCGCATGAATTTCGCACGCCGTTGGTGGCCATTGCCGGTTACAGCGATCTGCTGGCAGAAGGCGCTTATGGCGATATGCTGGATTCGCAAACCACCGCCGCCACGCGCATCACCGACAGCGCTCAGCGCCTGCACCGCCTAATCTCCAGCACAATTGACTTAGCGCGCACCGAAGTCAGCGCGCTAGAACTCAATCTAGTCACGCTGAAACCGCGTGTATTTGTGAAAGAAATTGTCTCCGAGTTGGAGAGTATCGCCCGTTCAAAGGGGCTGAAACTCAAGGCGCAGTTCACCCCCGGCCTACCAGAACTGGTACGTGCAGATACCCTGCGCTTGCAGCAGGTGGCGATCAATCTAGTGGGCAACGCGCTTAAGTTCACCGAAGATGGCGAAGTGATCCTTGAAGCCGGGGGCAGCGGTGAACACGACTGGTATTTCCGGGTTTCAGATACCGGGCCGGGTATCCCTGACGGTAAGATTCCGCTGCTGTTTGAGAACTTCCGGCAGGTGCATCCATCGCCAGAATATACGGCTGAAGGTAGCGGTCTGGGCTTAGCCATCAGCCGCCAGCTAGTCACCCTCATGGGCGGCACCATCCATGCAGAATCCCCTTCCGGCAAAGGGGCAGTATTCACCGTCACCCTGCCGGTGGGTGAAATTCCACAGGAGAGTAAATGAAAAGTGAACTTGACTCCCTAATGGCGGCGCGCGGTTTAGACGCGCTGATCATCTGGATTGATGAAATTTACAGCCCGCCGCTGGATTACCTGACGGACGGCGCACATATCACACAGGGCATGCTGGTCAAAAAACAGGGCGCCGCCCCGGTGCTGTACGTCAGCCCGATGGAAACCGAAGAGGCGGCCAAAAGTGGGCTGGCCGTGCATAAGTACCACAGCGCCGAACTTTACGAGTTATACAAAACCCTACCCACCAGTAAAGCCAATGCCGCGCGCTGGCTGCAAATTTTAAGCGCCTGTGGGGTGGAAAGCGGCACCGTGGGCATTTACGGCGCTGGCGATTTCGCCTTCATTCTGGGGCGCATCGAAGAACTCAAGGCCGCGGAGACCGGCATCCACTTCACCGGCGAGCCGAACATGAACAAAGGTTTGTTCAAAGAAGCATTTGAAACCAAAGACGCCGATGAATTGCTGCGGATGAAATCCGTAGCGGCGCGCACCGATCAGGCGCTGGAAGCAGCGTGGAACTATATCGCCTCGCATCATCTTGAAGATGGCCGGATACTGGATGACGCTGGCACCCCCCTGACCATCGGCGCGGTCAAGCGCTTCGTGCGCCGCACGCTGTTAGATTATGACCTCGAAGATACCGGCATGATCTTCGCGCAGGGGCGAGATGCCGGCTTTCCCCACAGCCGCGGCGAAGCCAATATGGAACTGCGCCCCGGCCAAAGCATCGTATTTGACCTGTTTCCACAGGAAATTGGCGGCGGTTATTTTCATGACGTGACCCGCACATGGTCGCTGGATTATGCCACGCCGGAGGTAGAAGCTGCTTACAATCAGGTGATGGAAGCCTTCGATATCGGGGTAGAACTGGCGCGCGCCGGAATGCCCGCGAAAGACGTGCAAATCGCGGTGCAGAACTATTTTGAGGCCAACGGTCACTCGACGCTGCGCAGCCACCCCGGCACGCAGGAAGGCTACGTTCACAGCCTCGGTCACGGGCTAGGGCTGAACATTCACGAAGCGCCGGGTATCAGCCACATCTCATCCGATATGCTGCGCGCGGGCAACGTGATTTCCATTGAGCCGGGCTTGTATTATCCGGAGCGCGGCTTTGGCGTGCGCGTAGAAGACACCTGTTATATCGGTGAAGATGGGCAGCTTGTGCCGCTGACCGGATTTCGTAAAGACCTTGTGTTGCCGCTGAAGAGGTAGGCTAGACCCCGGCCTGACGGCTCAAGTATCAGGCCGATATGGGGGCGTTTGTAGGGAAGCGGCATGCCGCTTCCCTCGCATACTGGATTCGTGGGGGCAAACCTATATGTTCGCCTGCCATCACCCCTACATTAACCCCCGACTTGCGCGCTGTTTTTGCCTTCGCGGCTGGCTTCCCCCGCCTGACGCGCCGCCTCTTGAAACTGCGCGTAATGCCCGGTTTCGTGCAGCAGCCCACTTAAAAACTGGCCGATGGCGTTCAGCTCACCATAGCGTTCTTTGCCGCGCTCAGAAAGCGCGCACTGATTCTCTAAATGCGGCGTACTCGGAAACGCGGCCAGATAGCCTAGTCGGATGCGGCGGCTCTCTTCCAGCCGCTGCATCGCCTTCGCGCGGGTGTTAATTTCGCGCCACGGGGTCTCATAGCGCAAACGCGGCTCGCGGCCATAAGGCACGCCCCGCGCCAGCAGTGAAGCAATCGCCGCCGCTTCCTCGCTGGATGCGGTGACATGCGCCACCAGATGCCCCAGCGACCAGCCAATATTTCTCTCTTCCGGCACCGCATGAGAATCATTTGCTTCGGGATCGTAAGGGATGAAGCTGATTTCAGCGTCGCTTCTCACATCACGAATGATACCTAGCAAATGATCCACGCTGGCATTAGTGGCAGCATGTACATCTTCAACCTGAAATGGACGCGCAAAATCGCCCAGCTTCACAGCGCCGCTGTGAACGGAGGAAAAATCTGGAGACATTTTGTAGGTTTCCTTGAAATAGCCAGCAGATGAATGACCTATATCATAGCATAGACGGCCTGTACCTCGGATAGAGCCAGCTAAGACCTTCCCTACGCTTGTTTGCCCATGTCTCGCTGAGGATGTTACACTCAGATCAAAATTTTTCCGGACGGGTCACGCAGCTGATTGAGGATGTCTCATGCTGACGGATATCGAGAAACTACTTTTTATCATTCTAGGCGTACTCACGCTCGGCGCGACGCTGGTCGGCTTTGAAGAAGCGTGGAAGGTGATCCAGCGTGGGCAAGGCGATTTACGCTGGAATAATTTCATTCGCCGCGCCATCAACGCGCTGGTCATCTATATCAGCCAGCGCACCACGCTCAAAACCCGGCGGGTCACCAGCCTGCTGCATTGGGGCGTGGTCATCGGCTTCACCTATTTCTTCCTCGTGAATTTTGTGGATATGCTGTACGGCTTCATCCCTAATTTCACATGGCCGAATCAAAATGCCTTTTTGCCCGATCTCTATCGCTTATTTGCCGACCTGACCAGCGTAGCGGTGATCGTTGGAGTCGCTTATTTCTTACTGCGCCGATTCCTCCTGCCGAATAAAAAAGAACTGAAATATCACTCAAATGTGCTGCTGCATCCGAAGGTGGCGGCGGGCGCGATCACGGCTGATTCGCTGATCGTAGGGGTGTTCATTCTGATTCACGTCGGTTCGCGATTCCTCGGCTCATCGGTCTATATTGCCGATCACGGCGCGGACGTATTTTCGCCGTTCGCCACGCTGGTTTCGCCGTTGTTCAGCGGGCTTGGCAGCGAATCACTGTTGATGCTGGAGCATCTGTTCTGGTGGCTGGCGCTGGGCGGCATCCTACTGTTCACGCCGTATTTCCCCTATACCAAGCACGCGCATCTGTTCATGGCGCCGTTCAATTTCCTCACCCGCCCCGAACGCACTTCGCTAGGCGAGATGGAGAAGCTGGATTTTGAGGACGAAACTAAAGAGCAGTTTGGCGCAAATAAGCTGGAAGATCTGTCCAAAAAGCATCTGGTAGACGCCTTCGCCTGCATCATGTGCAATCGCTGTCAGGATGTATGCCCGGCCTATATCACCGGCAAGGAACTTTCGCCCTCGGCGTTGGAAATTAACAAGCGCTATCTGATCAAAGACGAGATGAGCGCGATAGCCGGCGGCGCGGCCAGCAGCCACCCACTGCTCGGTTTCGCCATCAGCCAATCGGCGGTCTGGGCCTGCACCACCTGCGCCGCCTGCATTGAAATTTGTCCGGTAGGCAACGAGCCGATGCTCGATATTCTAGATATTCGCCGCGATGCCGTCTTGATGCAGGGCGATTTTCCAGCCGAACTGCAAGGCGCGTTCAAAGGCATGGAGCGGCAAAGCAACCCTTGGCAAAATCCGGAACCACGCTTTGCATGGGCGAAGGGGCTGGATATTCCCACGGTGGATGAGAACCCCGATTTCGACATTCTATTCTGGACTGGCTGTGCCGTGTCTTACGATCCGCGCGCGCAGATCACCGCCCGCGCACTGGTCAAAGTGTTGAAACGTGCCGGTGTGAATTTTGCAGTGCTGGGCGAGCGCGAAAACTGCACCGGCGACGTAGCCCGCCGTGCTGGCAAAGAGGACACCTATCAAGAGCTGGCGGCGACCAACGTCGAAACCCTGAATGAATTTTTGGGCGGCGAGAAGAAGCGCCGCATCGTCGCCACCTGCCCGCACTGCCTCCACAACATCGGGCGCGAATATCACCAGTTTGGCGGCGAATATGAGGTGATCCATCACACCGAGCTGATTGATGAGCTAATCGCCGCGAACCGCCTGCCAGAAAGCGTGCGCCAGAAGAAAACGCCGAACGTCACCTTCCACGATCCCTGCTATCTGGGGCGCCATAACGATATCGTCGAAGCCCCCCGTGATGTGCTCAAGAGCTATCTGAACGGCGGCGAAGTGACCGAGATGCCGCGTCACGGCAAGAATTCTCTTTGCTGCGGCGCAGGCGGCGCGCAGTTCTGGAAGGAAGAAGAACACGGCAGCGCGCAGGTCAACGTGGTTCGCTACGAAGAGGCTAAGTCCACCGGCGCGGAAGTGCTGGCGGTGGGCTGCCCGTTCTGCATGCAGATGTTCGAAACCGCCCAGGCGGGTGACGCAAAGCCGATGATTATCAAAGATGTGGTTGAACTGATTGCCGAGGCGCTGCCGGAATAGCGGCGCTTTAACCCCTCACCCCGTCTGAATGGCCGGGGTGAGGGGTTAACCGGTAAAATCCCCGCATGTATCCTTCTCTACAACACCGATCAGCCGCCAGAAATTGCATAGTTATCCCCCCGCCAGCGCGGTGGCCGTCGCCGCAAACTCAGCAAGCTGGCCGGTGATCGGGTTAGGCGTAAGGGTGGCCGGTATCATGGTTTGCGCTAGCTGCGGTTCGGTGGTGAAATCAACTGCCGTCGGGAAGATCACCTGCGTTGGCGCGGCGGTTGCCGCCTCTACCGTCGGAAATACTTCCGGCGTCGGCGTGAAGGTCAGGTCAACGGCAGTAGGGAACACCTGCGGCGTAGCGGAAGGCTCACCCGTCAGCTCTATGGTCGGCGTCAGCGTCATGATGCCGTCTAGCGTGGCGAAATACACCGGCGTCACATTCAACCCGCCCAGCTTATCCGGCAGTACTGCTGATTGGCCGTCATAGGGCGGGCAGTTGGGCGGAATTACCAGCGCGAGGCCGGGCATAATCAAGGTGGATGGGGTGATCAGGTTAGCCGAAGCAAGGCAGGCCAGATCAACGTTGAAATAAGCCGAAATCAAATCGAGGTTATCGCCCGCCTGAATGATATAAAACGGCGGCGGCGCGCCTCCACCGCTCTCAATCAGCGACAGCCCTTCCGGAGTACCCAGCGCAGGGGCGATGCCAAAGGGCGGCGCGCCGTTGGGGATAATCAGCCTATCGCCAGCGCGAATGAAGGAATCTCGCTGAAGTTCGTTAGCAATCAAGATGGCATCCAGCGATATGCCGAAACGCTGGGCGATGGTGCTGAGGGTGTCACCGCTGCGAATCAGGATGATCAGGTTGCCGTTTTCATCCATAGTGTCTAGCTGGCGGGGATTGGCGACGAAAGCCGCGCCGTCATAGTGCGGGCAGGCCGGGCTGATGATGATCTCGTCGCCGGGATGCAAAATATCGCCCGTGCGCAGGTTGTTGACGCTGAAAATGCAGTTCACATCTACATCATAGAAAGCGCCAATTTGATCCAGCGTATCGCCCGCCTGAATCGTGAACACAGTATCGCCAACCAGCGGCGGCCAGTTGTCCTGTGCCAGCGCCGCCGTGCCAATGGCGATCATCGCTGTGCCAACCAGCACCCAGGCGGCAGCCATCCATTTCACCCATTTGAGCGAAAAGCGATCCATCAGCAACCCTTATAGCGTTCAGTTCCGCGCGTAAGTTTCAGTGTAACACGGTTGGAAAGGAAAGAATAAAAGAAGTGATGCCTTTTAACATTTATCTATCTTTGCTTTTAACTGTTCCTCATCCGCTACTTTTTCTTGCGCTAAACTGTATTATCCCCTATATTGCGGGGGATTATCCAACGCCAATTTCGCATACAGTATTCAATGGTGTCCCAATAAAGGCCTGCAATGAAAACGCGCAGCACCATCATCCTCATCCTCTTCGTTGTGATCGTCGCCGCCGTGATCGGTGTCAGCCAGTTTTTACGATCTCAGCCACCGCTGGAAGTGACCATCGCCGTCAACCCTCTTGCTCTGGATTGGGCGCAAGAGGTCGCCACCGCGTTCAATGCGACGGGGCCAATGGTCAATGGCTCGCGCCGCGTACAGGTGCGGGTGACGCCGGTGGACGATCTTCAGGT
>JACSRP010000016.1 GCA_014879665.1 Anaerolineae bacterium
TTAAATCTGGCGTGTGAACCTGACGGCCGGGTAGCGCTCTGCAAAAGCGCGTAAACGGGTTCGACTCCCGTACACGCCTCTTGAACCAGCACCATCCATCTTTTTGTTTTACGAGGAGAGTCTCATCTTATGGCAAGCATCAAAATTCCTACACCGCTGCGCATCTATGCTGGCAATCAGTCTCAGGTCGCCGTCACTGGCGAAACCATCGGCGCGGCGCTCAACGATCTCACCGCCCAATATCCGGAACTGCGACCGCATCTTTTCAATGGCGATCAGCTCCGCAGTTTCGTCAACGTCTTCATTGATGATGAAGATATTCGCTTTCTGAACGGGCTGGAAACCACAATCAGCGACAAAGAAGCATTACGCATCATCCCTTCTATCGCCGGTGGCCGTTAAAGCAGAGGTAGCCCACACACCATGACAGCGCAAGCACCCGTTCGCCGCGTAGATCACAATGGCCTCAAAGTCGGTCAGGCCGCCACCATCATCCTGCTGCTCGTCGCTTTCATCATCAGCAGCCCCCTGCTGGTGGCGCTGGTGGCCGTCGCCCAGTTGTTAGGTGCATTGAACTCGCCCTACGCGCCCTATCGCCTGTTCTACCAGAAAGTATTACAACCTGCCGGTATCGTCAAACCCAATATCATTCCCGATAACCCGGAACCGCATCGCTTCGCCTTTCTCGTCGGCGCTGTTTTTAACGGCGTGGGTGCGGCGCTCATCTGGTTGGGTGTTCCCGTTGTCGGTTGGGCGCTGGTCTGGATCGTCATCGCCCTCGCCAACCTGAATTTCTGGCTCAATTTCTGCGCCGGATGCTGGATGTACTATCAATTCAACAAATTGGGTATTCCCGGCTTCACCCAGGCGCCGCTCAACAGCACGCCATAAATCCTCTCCATATACGGAGAAGAATAAGGATCGAAGTTTCTCGGCGTGAGGGGGAAAGAGCTAAACAATGATGTGGGAACGTCTAATCATCGCAGTTTCTTTGCTGGCCATCGGCTTCATCGCCTATCGCCTCTATCATCAACGGCACATTCGCCATGTCAATGCCATAGCGCCGGGTGATCCACTGCTGCAAACCGTCAGCGCGCCGCTGCCGACCATTTTGTATTTCACCACGCCAACCTGCGTCGCCTGTAAAACCGCGCAGTCCCCTGCAATACAATCCGTGCAAACGATATTAGGGCACGAATCGCTGCGAGTCATTCAGGTAGACGCGCTTGAACAGCCTGACGCCGCCAGCCGATGGGGTGTCTTTACCGCGCCAACTACCTTTATAATTGACGCCAAAGGCCATACGATTGCCGTCAATCGCGGTATCGCTGATGCCGGGACGCTGCTCAAGCAAATCCATACCGCTGCAAACGTCATTTCATAGAGGAATACACATGAAGCCACTTGTTGAACCATCCGCCGCGCTGACCAACGCTGATATCCACCGTTATGGTCGTCACTTAATCATGCCGGAATTTGGCATTGATGGGCAGCGCCGCTTAAAAGCATCCAGTATCCTGCTCATCGGCACGGGCGGCCTCGGCAGCCCCCTCGCCCTGTATCTCACCGCCGCCGGTGTCGGGCGCATCGGCCTCGTGGATTACGACACCGTAGACGAAACCAACTTGCAGCGTCAGATCATTCACGGCGTCAGCAGCATCGGCAAATCCAAGAATGAGAGCGCCGCCGCCCGCATGCTCGATATCAACCCGAATCTGATCCTCGATAAATACGAAGTACCGCTCACCAGCGATAACGCGCTTGAAATTTTCGAATCCTATGATGTGATCATTGACGGCACCGATAACTTCCCCACCCGCTATCTGGTCAACGATGCCTGCGTCAAGTTGGGCAAACCCAACGTTTACGGCAGCATCCTGCGTTTTGAAGGTCAGTTAAGCGTATTCTATGCGGAAGAAGGCCCCTGTTATCGCTGCATGTTCCCAGAACCTCCACCCCCCGGTCTGGTGCCAAGCTGCGCTGAAGGCGGCGTCTTAGGCATCCTACCCGGAACCATCGGCACGCTTCAGGCAACCGAAGCCATCAAGCTCATCGCTGGCATTGGCGACTCCATGATCGGGCGTATGCTGCTTTACGATGCGCTGGAGATGAGCTTCACCACCATCAAGGTGCGTAAAAACCCGAACTGCCCCGTATGCAGCATTCCCCGCGAACAGGTCGAATTAATTGACTATGAGCAGTTCTGCGGCATGCCCGCCCATGATCACCTACAGGTTAGGCTGAATGTATCCGAACTGAGCCAAAACGGTGTCGCCCCCGAAGACCTGCCCACGCCGGTCATCACCCCAATTGAGCTAAAAGGGCGTTTTGATGCTGGCGATGATCTTTTCGTGCTGGATGTTCGCAACCCTGAAGAACTGGCTATTTCCGCCATCACGCATCACCTCGAAATCCCCAAGCCGCGTATCATCGCTGCCGTCGAGCAGGTGAAGCTAGGTCAAATTGCGCTGGTAGATACCGTGCTCAACGCCATCCCCCGTGATCGCGAAGTGATCGTCTACTGCCGCAGCCAGCAGCGCAGCGCACAGGTCATTGACGCGCTGCGTGAACTCGGTTTCGATCCGACAAAACTTGTGCTGCTGCAAGGTGGCATCACCGAATGGGCAAACACTGTAGATCGCGCCATGCCGGTCTATTAAAAACAAAATAACCCCCACCCACCCCCAAAACACATAACATCCGTAGGGGCGCAGCGTGCTGCGCCCTTC
>JACSRP010000163.1 GCA_014879665.1 Anaerolineae bacterium
CTGGAAGAGCGCGAGCGCGTGGGGATGGAACTGCACGATGGCATCATTCAATCGCTGTATGCGATAGGGATGCAGATGCAACTGATGAAGCTTTCGCAGCCGACGATGAAAGATGAACTTTCGAAGGCGACGCGCAGTTTGGATGTGGTGATTGAAGATATTCGACACTATATATTGAACCTGAAGGTTGCACATTACGAGCAACAATCGCTGCGGGTGAACCTGCTGGATGTGCTGGCGCGGCTGCATATTCCGGATACGCTGACGGTGGAAATTAATGCGCCGGATCGGCAACCGCCGTTTGGGCCACCGGTCGTTGAGGCGGTCTGCCAGATTGCCTATGAAGCGATCAGCAACGTGATTCGCCATGCGGAGGCGACCAATGCGGCGATAGAAGTGACCGAAGACGCGCATGCGTTTCGGATGGTGATCCGCGATGATGGGCGTGGGTTTAATCCGACGGGGGGCGGCGAACGCCATGGACTGGGGCTGCACAATGTGATTCAGCGGGCGCGGATCTATGGGGGCGATGTGGAAGTGGAAAGCATGCCGGGAAGCGGTACGCGGTTGATTCTGACGCTGCCGACGTGAGAAAAAGGATAATTAAAGGTTAAAAGTTAAAAAAGTGATACGCGGGCTGTTTTATGGCGTGGGGTGGGCATAAAGGTGGCATATGTCATAGGGACGGCATGACCGATGTCCATCGGGATTCCTCTACAATAAGGTAAAACAACCCATTGGAGGAATTGTTATGTTAAGGGAAACTAAAGTACGTGAGTGCATGACCTCTCCGGTGATTTCGGTGACAACGAACAGCTCGCTGCCGGCGGCGAAAAAAATCATGCTGGAAAACGGTATTCGCCACCTGCCAGTGATCAAGAATCATAAATTAGCCGGTATCTTGAGCAGCGGGGATATTCGCCGGGCAAGCCCATCGGACGCGACTTCACTGAGCATCTGGGAACTGAATTACCTATGGGATCAGATTCAGGTTGATAGCGCAATGAGCAGCAAGGTGATCACGGTGCATCCGGATACACCAATTCTGGAAGCGGCGCATCTGCTGATTGAGCATCGCTTTGGCTGTTTGCCGGTGGTAGACAAAGACGGGCAGGTTGAAGGGATCTTGACGGAAGTAGATATTTTGCGATTTATGATTGAAACTATCGAGGCAAAAGAGTTACCTTATGCCGATGTAGTAGACGAAAGTTGGTCAACCCCTTCACCATGAACGTTTATGATGTGATGACCCGCAGCCCGGTGGTCATACGCGCTGACACTTCGATTGCGACTGCGCTTCACAAGATGAGCGAAATGGAATGCCATCATTTACCGGTATTGAGTGCCGAAAAGCATTTGATCGGCATTTTGAGTTTTGGCGACTGCCAGCTTGCGCTAGGCAAACTGCTGAACAGCAAGAAGCTGCCACCTGCCCTAACGGTCGGTCGTGATATTCCGGTGACGAGCGCGATGACGCATGCGCCGATTGTGATTGAAGCCGATGAACCAGCGTTTGAGGCGGCGCGGCTGATGCTGGAGAATTACATTGGCTGCCTGCCGGTGATGCGCGGCGAGACGCTGATCGGGATTGTGACGCGATCCGATTTGTTGATGGCATTCATGGCGATGTCGCAGCGGTTGAGGGGATAAGGGAAGCACACGTTGGATGCTGAAGCCATCCGGCTGAAAAATATCCTCACCCCTCACTCCCCCGTTTCCCCTCTCGCACGCTTGCGCTGAGGGAAGAAACGCAGCCGAGGCGTAGGGGCGGCCTACTGAGTTGCCCCTACAGCTAGGATTTACGCGGACGTTTTTATTCGCTGACGCTTACCCCACTTTCAGAGGCAATTTGCGCGAAAAAGCCTTTCGCTTCGGGTGGTGATTCACCGGGGAACGGCTCTTGCATCCCTACTTTCGCCAGAAGGTAGGAGAACATCAGCTTCATAGTGCTGATGATGGGGACGACCAGAAACGCTGCGAGAATGCCACCAAGCGCCATGCCGATGAGCACGCCGACGATGACCACGATCACGGGAAGCTTCACGGATTTACCCACCAGCGGCGGAGAGATGACGTTATAAACCAACTGCGAGTAGATCGTTTGTACGATCAGGTTGAGCAGCATAAAGGTGATGTGATCCATTTCTGTGAAGCGAGTGGAGCCGAGCAGCAGGGAAACGATGACCAGCGGAATGACGGAGATCAGGCCGCCCACGGTTGGAATGACTGAGAAGAAGCCATTGAATATCGCCAGCGGAAGCGCCCCCGGCACTCCAAAAAGGATGAACTGGATATAGGCCATCACGCCGAGGATGAGGCCGATCAGCACCTGCGATTTGAAAAAGCCAAGCCAGATACGATCCAGCCGGGAGAACAGAATTTGTACCTCACGCCGGTAGCGAGAGCCGACGAAATGGCCGATGCCACCGCCGTTTCCTAAATCCAACAGCGCCAAAAACGAGATAAACAGGGAGATGGCAAGGACGGCGACCATTGATGCAATGCTGGTGAAAACATCCACGGCAGCTCCGGCCACTATGCCGATCATTTCGACGGCTGACCCGGCCACGGCGAGGAATGTTGGCATCTCACTTTCACGATTAGGCAGTGAGATGCCATCCGCTGCCTCTCCGATAGGCACATCGCCGGAGGCCAACAGCGAAGACTCGCCGGTGAAGAAGGGCGTAAGCACTTGAACCAGAGGATCGAGTTTGATATCCCGGCCAAAAATTGAGATGACGGATTCATCCGGCTCATAGGCGAGAATCCAATCCGCCACCTGCTCATAAGCGACTTGAACATCGTCTACTAACGTGTTCACCCCGTCTATTATTGCTGGCAGCAGGGTGAAGAAGAGCACCATCAAGATGATCACAATGGCGAGATAGATGGCGATGACCGCCGCGGCAAAGGAAAGCGGGGTGTGCCGGGCCAGCGCGCGGGCTGGCAGGTAGAGCACAAAGGCGATGATGAAGGCGAATAAAAGAGTTGTCAGAACGGGCCTGATGAGCAGGATCAGGAAAATTCCGAAAAGGAACATCATCACCCCGATGATGTAGCGCGTAGGCGCTGGAAACTGCGGGGTGATGGGGGCAGGCGTGGTTTCTTGTGGCTGCGGTGCTGGCACAGACATCCTTTTGAGCCTCCATCGGTGGTGCTGGAAAACTTGACTGATAGAAAATAGCGTGAGCGGGAATTGATTCAGGCGCTTACGGGGGCGCTGAATAGGCACACTTAATCATAGCAATCTCTGGCGGAAAACTCACTAGCGGCGCGGATTGGTTTGTGAATAGTGAATGCTGTGGCGAATCAAATCCACGAGATAACCTTCATCAATCTCTTTAAGGGAGGTGAATTTGATATGCCGCGTATATTTACCTCTCCACTCTCTTGATATCAGTTGGAATAGGCGGGGCGATCAATTTTGACAGCACTTCGGCGGTTTCGGATTTATTGATGAAGCGCTGACGGTAGCGGATGATCAAAAGGATCAGTACCAACTGGAATAATGTTGCCAGCACGGCAGCAAACTGCTGGTAATAAAAGGTGAGCAGATTGACGGTGGTGAGGTTGATGATGAGCGCGACAAAGGCGACTCGCGTGCCGAAATCATCGCGGCCAAGCAGGATGGTGATGCCGCTGATGAACACCAGCGCGCCGATCAAGCCCTGTAAGGCGATGAGCACAAATTCCCAGAGCAGGGCATTTGGGCCGGAAAAGCGGGGTTCTGCGGCGAGCAGCATCTCTGCGATGGAGGTATCCCGCGCTTGCGGATTGATTAAGACGAGAACGGTGACCGACAGCGCGATCAGCGAAGAAATGCTGAACACGATTGAGGCCACAGCGAGGACGATGCGCATGAGACTGCGTTTTAGGTACTGCCCCTCAAACTTGAGCAGTGAAGCGTAGAGCCGATCCCACCATGAGACACGCTGAGGAATGATCTCTAAGGAAGGATCATTCAGCACTTCGAGCATGTGCATCGCCAGCACTTTCATATCATCACTGGCCTCTTTATCAATCAGAACGGCGTTCAATTGTTTGAGCGATTCTTTGCGCTCGCCCTCATCCAGATCGTGATCAATGACATCGGCGAGCAGCTCCAGCATGGCATAGAGCGTTGTACGCGCTCCTTTTTGGCGACGGCTGCGAACGATTAAATAGAGCAAGACTGTTCCGACGAAAAAGACGTAAATGATGGGGGCGGCCAGCGGAAAGAAGTAATCATTGGTGGCGGTGATGAATTTGCCGACTTCGTCAATGAAAAGGCCAACGCCGACGCCGGAGAGGATGGCGCTGAGGGTATACATCATGCGATTGACGAAGATGAGGGGCAGAATCGCGCCGGCAAATAAGAGCAGCCCGCCCCACAAGATATGGGCGATATGAAATGTGCCGCCGCCAATTTGAGGATAGCCGGTCAATTCGAGAAACAGACGTGTGCCGATGACCGAGCCGCCAAACGAGATCAGCATCAGCAGCAGGTAGCCCTCTGCATTTGTTCGCTTGACCAACCCATGATTGGCGCGAATTTGGATACTCATACGGCTGCCCTTTCGACGGAAATTATTTAGCGATACCGGACGTGCCGGGGCGCGCGCCTATGAAACTTCACCCACCAGCTGCATACCCCCCTCAACCCCCTGCCCCTTGTCCCACGCAAGCGAGGAGAAGGGGGGAGGAGATATCCTACAATGGGCGTTCATGAGCGGCGCTTGAGCAGCGCGAGGATGCGAGGTAGGGCGCGGGTGTAGGCGGCATAGAGCGCGGGGTTTGGCACAAAGTCCCACGCGCCGACATGACGGGTGACTTCTCCATGAAAGCCGCGTTTGAACTGGTAAACCCCCCATAATTTATCGCTTTCCACAAATTCATCGGGCGCGCCCCAGAAATCATAGCAGGCATAACCATTGGCTTTGGCCCAGCGGATGGCCGACCACTGCAAGAGATAATTGGGCTGCTTTTCACGGGCATCATTGGAGGACATGCCATAGAAATACCAGCATTTGCGGCCAAAGTGAAAGAGGATAACGGCGGCGACAGCTTTTCCGCTAGATTCGGCAATCAGCGGCATGGCTAAGCCGGCGTCAATGAATCGCCGCCATGCATCCTGATAATAAGACAACGGGCGGATTAGAAAGTCATCGCGCTGGCCGGTGGTTTGATAGAGATCATAGAGCAGCGCAAGATCGGCGATAGTGCCTTCGCGGATGGTGATACCGTCACGTTCAGCGATGCGAATTTTGCGGCGGGTGCTTTGCCCCATGGCGGCAAGTAATTCATCTTCAGATTGGGTTAGATTGAGGGTAACGGTGTTGCGAAACTGCACTTGATCGGCTGAATAATGCCACCCGCGATGTTTGAGCGCGGCGATCAAGGCCTGCCCGGTTGGGTTAGCAGAATCGTCAGATTCTGCGGGGATGCCAGTCGCGGCGATCACGTCAGGATCAATTTTGAGCCAGATGGCGCGGTGTTTATGGGCGAAAGTTTGCAGTTGATCGAGTACGAACGCGGCGAGATCGGCGTCTTCATAGGCTAAAGCCGGGCCTTTGGGGGCATAGATCACCTTGAAAGGGCCGATGCTCCGAACCCCGATTGAGGCCATCGCGACGATGCGGCCAGCTTGCGACCACGCTAGGCGGTGGGGCTGCCAGCCAGTGGTGGCATGTTTGAATTCACCCCATTCCCATGTTTGCAAGATATGCGCGTAGGGAAGTAGGCTAAGCGCGGTGTTCCATGATTCGCGGGTGGTTAGCGTTACGGATTGTAATGCGGACAAAATTCGTTCCTGACTGCGGTGATGAACGCTATCATTATAGTAGATACTGTGATTGTTCGTCGCGGCAGGTGACGATGGCGGAAGCAGGCATTGAGCGCATTGTGAGCTATTGGACGCAGTATGCTGCGCCCTAGGGGGGATTAGGAAAAATGAATTATATTCTGAGGCATAAATACAATGGCTGAGATTGATTATCAGACACTGAATGAGCGTGTGGATAAAAGTTTACGCAAGCGCAAAATGGTTGTGCGCGGCGTATTTTTTGGGTTAAGCGTGTTCATGTTCATCTTATTTACGGCGCTGGCGCTGTCTGCTTTTGCGGGAGATCCGCTGCTGCCTTCACGCGGGTTTGAAACCTCACAGGATGCGGCCGTATTTATGCTGATTACCGGCTGGCTGTGCACGCTGATCTTTTATGGCTTAGGCACGCTTTTTGACAGCGGCATTTTCGATAAATCCATGCGCGCGCAAATTGTTAGCCAGCAAATGGGCATGGCGATGGTGGAGCGTATGGATGCCGCCATGGTAGAAAAGCCAAAGCGGGAAGAAGCCAGCGAAGCAGATATTGTTGAGCTGACGGACGATGGAGAGTTAAAGCGCATGGAGAGGAAGGGGTAGCCGTTATTCGCTGCGCGTTTTGAGGGCGAGTTTGTAGGCCTGATAAATGAGAGGATTATAGACTTTATCCCATGCGCCGTCGCTGCGAGCAACGATACCGCCCCACCCGCGTTTGAAGCCATAGACACCCCACAAGCCATCGTCCCGCGATTCAAACTGTGCTTCGAGTACGGCTTCATCTTCGTCGGGAATGCCCCACATGTCATAGGTCAGGCAGCCGCGCGCCTTCGCCCATTCAATGGCTTTCCACTGCACGCCGTAGGCGGCCATGAGATTGCGCTTCAGGTTTGAGGATGCGCCATAGAGATACCATGCAGTTTTGCCGCTGGCAAAGACCATGATACCGGCGAGGGTATCGCCTTCGTGTTCGGCCAGTATCAGCGCGGCCCGCTGAGGGATAAACAGATCATAGGCTAAGGCGTAGTAAGCAGGCTCATGCACACCAAAGGCGTTACGCGCCCCGGTAACTTGCATCATTTCGGTGAAGCGGGATATTTCTTCACGCGAAACTTCCCAATAGCGAATATCGCCTTTCAAGCTTTGGCGAATTTTACGGCGCGTGCCCTGATTCATGCGCGCTTGAATGGCGGTATCGCTGCCGGAAATATCTATAAGGATAGTGCGCGGCGGCTGAACGGTTTGGGGGCTGGCGCGGAAACCATAACGGGCGTAATCGTGCGATGGGCTGCCTTCTGCGGGGATGCCGGGTTCCCATTTAAGGAAGGCTGCTTTTCTGGCTTTGGCGGCGGCATCTATCGCCTGCCAGAGCGGGGCGCGCTGCTCAAAATGGGTGATATATGGCCCCATCGGCAGGTAAGCCATGACGCCAAGACCAAAGGGCAGCGCCTTGAACAGCAGTTGAGCGCCGGCGACGATGCGCCCTGACTTTTCTTCAAGGGCGACGCGAGCAGACTGCCAACCATAGGGATACTTCAAGTCAGCCCAACTGCTGGTTTGCAGAATGTGCGCCTGCGGAAGCGTCTCTAAAAATGCGTCCCATTCGGGGGGAGAAGGGGTAACAACGGTATAGGGCATAGGTGAGTGATGGGTAATAAGTGATGAGTGAAGGACAGTTAAAAGTTAAAACAGCTAAAAGCTAAAAGAAGTGATGGGTAGAGATTATACGCGATTGTGATGATTTGCGTAGGTATGGAGAAGTGAGGGATGAAGGACAGTTGGAGGTTGGAAAGTATGGAGGAAGTGGCAGCAGCTTTATCTGAATTAAGCGTGCCTGTCACTTTACTATTTGAAGAACAGCCAATACCCCCTGAGTTTTGCCAGCAGCCTGTAGCATTTTGCCCAAAACATCAGAGAATCATTTGAATCACGCGGTTCACGATGCTATACTAGCGCCGTTATTCACAAACGGTACATTTTTACATCGCACAGTTAAACGGGCGGCAAACGACAGTTAAATTACCACTGCCGCCTGTGACGCAGTGTAGAACTACAAGATTTAGAGGAGCAGCAAATGACGGCTGCGGTTAATGAATGGGCGTTCATCGGGGTATTCATGTCGGTTGCATGGATCCTGCCGACGCTGCCGCTGGTGGTATCGTGGCTTTTCCGGCCGCGCCGCGCCAATGCCATCAAGTTACAAACCTACGAATGCGGCGTTGAAACAGTTGGCGATACGTGGGTGCAGTTCAAGGTTCAGTATTACATTTATGGACTGGTATTCCTCGTCTTTGACGTTGAACTAGTGTTTTTGTTCCCGTGGGCACTGGCGTATAACCAGCTAAGCTTTTTCGCATTTGGCGCGGGGCTGTTGTTCATTTTCCTGCTGGCCGATGCGCTGATTTACGCGTGGCGCAAAAATGCCCTTGAGTGGGCGTAATGCGGGGTTGAGGGGGATTAGTTTTCATGCCAGAAGTTTGTGACAATATCATCTCAACGCTCGCCCCCTGCCTGGTGCAATCGGGGACGAACCCGGATGTGGCGCAGTTCATCTCGATTTTGCTAGGGGTGGCGCTGATCGCATCATTCCCGCTGCTGCTGGTGATCTTCCTGATCTGGGTAGAGCGTAAAATTGCGGCTCGCGTGCAGGATCGTCTTGGCCCCAACCGCGTTGGGCCGTTCGGATTATTTCAGAACATCGCTGACGCGCTGAAGTTGATTATTAAAGAAGATATCACTCCGGCAGGTGCAGACCGCCTGATTTTTAATGTCGCCCCGGTGATCGCCATGCTTTCGGTGATCTTGATCTGGGCAGTTGTTCCCTTCACCCCATACAACATTGGCGCTGACCTTGATATTGGCGTGCTGTATTTCGTGGCGATCAGCTCTATCGGCACGCTGGCGATCATGATGGCGGGCTGGAGCAGCAATAACAAGTATGCGCTGCTGGGCGCGTTCCGCGTGGTCGCGCAGTTGGTGAGTTATGAAGTGCCGATGGTGCTGGCGCTGCTGGTGCCGGTGATGCTGGCCAGCTCGATGAGCATGCAGGATATGGCTTTCGCGCAGCTAGGCATGTGGTTTATTGTGCTGACGCCGGTTTCGGCATTCATCTTCTACGTGTCTAACCTTGCAGAAACCGGCCGTGCCCCGTTCGACCTGATTGAAGCGGAATCGGAACTGGTGGCAGGCTACAATATTGAATACAGCGGGATGAAGTTTGGCCTGTTCATGGCGAACGAGTTCATGCACGCTTTCACCGCAAACCTGCTGTTCGCAGTAATTTTCTTGGGCGCGTGGGCTGGCCCCGGCGCTACCAGCGTGCCTATTCTTGGTTTCGCTTATCTGATGATCAAGACGGCGATAGTGTACGTTCCATCGCTAATTTTGCGCGCCACTGTGCCGCGCGTACGCATTGACCAGATGATGGCCTTCAACTGGAAATTTTTAGTGCCGCTGGCTATCGTTAACGTGATCGTGATCGCCTTCGTGCTGAAGCTGGTTCAGGTGCTAGGAATTGCGCCCTCGCCCGAAAATGCCAGCGATTTTGTGGCGAATATTCCGCAGATGGTGGCGCTGCTGTTGGGCAACGCGGTCATTCTGGCGGCGGCGTTCGGGCTGATTCGCGGCACTGTACGCAAGGAACGGCTGACCGAAGCGGCCAGATTAGCGAAGCGGGTACAGATTGAAGGCGAAAAAGAAGCGCTGCCAGCAACGGTAGCGACACATTAAAGATTTCTGTATACACAAGACGGGGGCGCTCACTGCGCCCCTACACGTGTTCAGTTGAGGAAGATCGTTTTATGCTAGAACTCAATGCCTCCACCCTAGTGTTTTTCATCTTCGCGGTGCTGTCCATTGGCGGCGCGCTGGGGGTGGTCATGAGCCGCAACCTGATTCACGGCGCGCTATTTCTGATCGTCAGCCTATTCGGCGGGGCAGGGTTATTCGTGCTGCTGGCGGCCCCCTTTATGGCGGCGGTGCAGGTGCTGGTGTATATCGGCGCTATCGCCATTCTGATCATCTTCGCAGTAATGCTCACGCGCTCGATGACCAACATGCGGGAAGTTTTCAATCGCCAGTGGTGGGTTAGCGCAATTGCGGCGGTCATTTTGCTGGCGGTGCTGATCGTGGGCGTGGCGCTGCCGGTATGGGGACCGAACGGGACACAGGGCGACATGGTGCTTTCAGAAACAACCGCCACGATTCAGGATCTGGGTGTGGCGCTGGTGGACGGCAACCAATTTGTGCTGCCTTTTGAACTTGCATCGCTGCTGCTGACGGCGGCGATGGTTGGCGCAATTGTGATCGCGCGGGATAACGAGTAGGACAGTGATGAGTAATGAGATGAAAGTAATGAGTAAAAACAGAAGCTGCGGCGTGACTCATTACACATTACACATTACACATCACCCATCACTGAGGAGTTTTAGATGGTTCCTTTATGGATGTTTCTGGTGGTTTCGGCGGCGGTGTTCTGCATCGGCGTTTACGGGGTATTATCGCGCCGTAACGCAGTGGCTATTTTGATGAGCATCGAGCTGATGCTGAACGCTGTGAACATCAATTTACTGGCTTTCTGGCGCTTTGTTGCCCCGCAAAATATGGCCGGGCAGGCATTTGCGGCCTTTGTGTTCGTGGTAGCCGCGGCAGAAGCTGCGGTTGGTCTGGCAATTGTGATCGCCGTTTACCGCAACCGCCGTTCTGTCATTGTGGAAGATGTGAATTTGCTGCGGGGATAACCCGCAGTAATGAGTAACGAGTGATGAGTAATGAGTTCATGATTTCAATTTTCGCTCATCACTTTCCACTCATTACTCATCACTTCAAGGAAAGACTATGGACTTAAGCTTGTTTTTCAGTGATCCCAATAATCTTGCGTGGCTGATCCCGATCGGGCCGCTGCTGGCGTTTGCCGTCATCACGCTGATCACCAATAAGGCGAAGATGGTGCCGGGAACCAGCGGCGAATACACCGATCATAATCACCCGGCCTACCCCGGCATTGATGTGCCGATGGTGGCTAATTGGAGCCGTACCGCCAGTGTGATCGTTGGCCTTGTGGGCATTATCGCGGCGTGGTTGATTGCGCTGATGGTGATTGGTTACGCGACTAGCCTGCACGAATTGGGTCATGAAGTGCTGTCGAGCACGGCTGGTTGGATGGATACCGGCGCAACCACGTTCAACATGGGCGTACAGGTAGATCCGCTAACGGTGGCGATGCTGTTCATGGTGCCACTGGCCTGTACGATGATTTTCATCTACGCCGTCGGTTACATGGCAAAAGACCCGCGTCAGGCGCGTTTCTTCAGCATGATTGCGCTGTTTGCGGGCGCGATGCTGACGCTGGTGGTTGCGGATAACCTGCTGCTGCTGTTCATCGGCTGGGAAGTGATGGGTTTGTGTTCGTACCTGCTGATTGGCTTCTGGTTTGAAAAAGGCAGCGCCTATAACGCGGCGGTGAAAGCCTTCATGACCACCCGTATTGCCGATCTGGTGATGCTGCTAGGCATCGCCTATTTGTTTGCGGCAACCGGAACGCTGAGCTTCCGCGAAATTGTGTATAACACCGAAGTGCTGAACGGGCTGGTAGCGATGCCGGCCATTCTGATACCCGGTTTGAGCGCCGCATCGCTGATCGCTATCTTCTTGATTACCGGCACAGTTGGCAAATCGGCGCAATTCCCGCTGCATGTGTGGCTGCCGGACGCGATGGAAGGCCCGACTCCGGTTAGCGCGATGATTCATGCCGCGGCGATGGTTTCCGCCGGTATTTATATGCTGATCCGGATGTACCCGCTGCTAGAAGCTGGTGGCAACGCGCATCATGGCGAGTTCACGCCGCCGCTGCTGTATATGGCGATTATCGGCAGTATCACCGCCATTTTTGCCGCTACGATTGCCCTTGCCCAGAATGACGTGAAGAAAGTGCTGGCCTACAGCACGATTTCACAGCTTGGCTTCATGGTGGCTGCGCTAGGCATTGGCGCGTATGTGGCAGCGGCGTTCCACCTGCTGACCCACGCCTTCTTCAAGGCGCTGCTGTTCATGGCTTCGGGCGCGGTCATTCACGGCATGGAGCATGGCGAACACCACGTACATGCCCACGCGCACGGACAAGATCATGATGAGGATGTTCACGTGCATCCCCCGGCGCTCGCCGCTCATTCGAAAGCAGGGCATCACGAGGCTGAAACTGAGGGCGCTCATGAGGAACATGGGCATCACGAAGAAGAACATTTTGACCCGCAAGATATGATGAACATGGGCGGGCTGCGGCGGACAATGCCGGTGACTTTCGTCACCTTCCTGATCGGCGGGCTTTCGCTGGCCGGTTTGCCGTTCATCACCGCCGGTTTCTACTCAAAAGACGAAATTCTAGCGGATGCGTGGTACGGACTGACGCACGGCTACGGCCCGCATGCGCTGGTCTTCATTCTGCTGGCGCTGGCAGCCTTCCTGACCGCGTTTTACACGATGCGACAGTTGGGCTTAACCTTCTGGGGTGAACCGCGCTCGGAGGCAGCCAAGCACGCGAATCTTGGCAAGGGGCTGGTTTCATTCACGATGACGCTGCCACTGATTGTGCTGGCGGTGTTTGCGGCGATTGCCGGTTTCATTGGCGTACACCCTGATTTGCCGATTTTGGGCGCGATTTTCTCTCCCAACGGCAACCCGTTTCATCATTTCATCGGCGCTACGCTAGTGGTTGAGCCTGAAGGCATTCCATTCAACTGGATGCCGGTGCTGACCTCGATTGTGGTGAGTGTGGGCGGGCTGCTGTGCGGCTACCTGTTATACTGGCGCAAGCCTCTGGTTGCAGGGCAGCGCGACCCGCTGATCAGCATCCTTGGCGAGCAGATGCACACCACGCTGAAGAACAAGTACTACATTGATGAAGTTTACACGGCGGTGTTCATCCGCCCGGCGCAGTGGTTTAGCAAGAATGTTGCCTATGAGTTCATTGACAAAGGCATCATTGACGGCTTCCTGCACTTCGTCGCGCGGTTGTTCACGTGGCTGGGCGACTTCATCAAGGTGCTTAACAAGTGGCTGATTGACGGCGTGGGCGATGGCATTCCTGAACTCATCGCTCGTTTCGGCTTCTGGCTTCGCGGCATTCAAAGCGGGCGCGTACAGCAGTACATGTTGATTGTGGCCTTCGCGCTGCTGGTTCTTATCCTCATTTTCGCCCTGTCTACGGGCGTTATGCAAGCAGCCCCGTAACGGTGGAAACGTATGAACATAATCGGCGTTGACATTCTCTCGTTTCTAATCATCTCTCCCGCAATACTGGCGGCGGTGCTGCTATTCATTCCCAATAAATGGATAGCACGGGTCGCTGCGCTGGTGGGGGCGACGTTCATAGGGGGTGTTGCTGCGGCAGTATTTTTTGCCTACAACAGCAGCATTCCTGGATACCAGCTCGAACTAACAGTGCCATGGTTTGAGGCGATTGGCGCATCGTGGCACATCGGCATTGACGGTGTGAGCGCGACGATGGTGCTGCTGACGGGCATTCTGACGCCGCTGGCGGTGCTGATCAGCTGGGAAGTGGAAGAACGGGTTAACGTGCATATGGCGCTGATCTTATTCTTCCAAACCGGATTGATGGGCACGTTCATCGTGCTTGACCTGATGGTATTCTTCCTGTTCTACGAAATTTCGCTGGTGCCGATGTATTTCATTATCAACCAGTGGGGCGGCCCGAACCGCAAGTATGCTTCGACTAAGTTCTTCATCTATTCGCTGGGCGGCTCGCTGGGGATGCTGCTGGCAATCCAGCTCATTGGCGGATCAAGCGGCACATTCGATATGGTGGCATTGTCCAACCCGACGACGGGATGGCCGGCGTTCACTGGCGAAGGCGGGACATTCCTAGGCATTCCGGTTGAGACTGTAAAGACTCTGGCCTTCATCGGTTTCTTCGTGGCCTTCTGTATCAAAGTGCCGGTATGGCCGTTCCACACATGGCTGCCTGACGCGCACTCGGAAGCGCCAACCGCAGGCTCGATGCTGCTGGCCGGGGTGATGCTGAAGCTAGGGGCATACGGCTTCCTGCGGATTGTGATCCCGTTCTTCCCGGACATCTGGGCGAACCCGATCACTATCGTAGGTATTGAGATGACATGGGCGCACATATTCGCAATACTGGCGCTGATGGGGATTGTTTTTGGCGCGTTCGCAGCCTTTGGACAAACGGATATTAAGCGGTTGGTGGCGTACAGCTCGGTGAACCACATGGGCTTTGTGGCGCTTGGACTGGCAGGGGCGGCGCTGGTTTACGGGGAAACGGTGCTGAAAGGCAGCGTGGACGCGCAGATGAACCAGAGCGCGATTCTGGCTACCAACGGCGCGGTGCTGCAAATGTTCAATCATGGGTTAAGCAGCGCGGGGATGTTCCTGCTGGCAGGGGCGGTTTATCACAAGACTCACACCCGCGATATGAGAGAGTACGGCGGTTTCTGGGTGAAAGCGCCGATTTACGGCGGCATCTTCATCTTTATGAGCATGGCGAGTTTGGGGCTACCGGGGTTGAACGGCTTCGTCAGCGAATTTCTGGTGGTGCGCGGATCGTGGATGATCTTCACCGCGATCACGGCGATTGCCATGGTTGGCCTGCTGTTCACCGGTTCGTATATCCTCAAGGGGATACGGATGGTGCTGCACGGCCCGTTCAATTTGCATTGGAAAGATTACAACCTTGAGATCACGCCGCGAGAAGCGGTGGCGATTGTGCCTTTGATGGTGCTGATCCTGATTACAGGTCTTGCGCCGAATTGGATTTTGTCGGTGATCAACGCAACGGTGACCCGCATATTTGGCGGGTGACGGCTGCGCAAAGTTTCAGGGGGCGGCACCGGCGCGCAATCTGAAGCACAACGGCGCTGGATAGGAAGAAATAATGACAGTTCCATTTCCGGTCTTAAGTCTCATCATTTTCATCCCGATAGTGGCGGCGGTGCTGATCCTGTTCGTCCC
>JACSRP010000015.1 GCA_014879665.1 Anaerolineae bacterium
CAGCCTAATATGCTGGCCGCCGGTAATATCAATATCGGCCCGCTCACCATTTCGCTGGCGAGCAGCGCCATCACGCTCGGAACGGTATTTATATTCTTGCAGTACGTCCAGCGCATCAACCAGCCGATCCAGCAAATCGCCGTCTTGTGGACGAATATCCAGAGCGCAATCGCCGGTGGTGAGCGTATTTTTGGCCTGCTGGAGGCACCCGTGGACATCGTGGATAAACCCGATGCCCGCACCATGCCGCAAATAGACGGTAAGGTAGAGTTCGATGACGTGGCTGTTTCCTATAAGCCCGGCGAGCCTGTCCTGAAGGGTGTCAGCTTTACTGCCGAACCCGGTAAAATGGTGGCCATCGTTGGCCCCACCGGCGCCGGCAAAACCACCATCATCAACCTGATCCCCCGTTTCTATGACGTAGACAGTGGCAGTGTCCGAATTGACGATCTTGATGTGCGCGATGTCACCATGGAAAGCCTGCGCTCGCAGATCGGCATCGTCCTTCAGGATACCTATCTTTTCAGCGATACCGTCATGAACAACATTCGCTATGGCCGTATAGGCGCAAGCGATGCCGAGGTAATCGAGGCGGCCAAACTGGTTAGCGCAGATACCTTCATCGAACGCCTGCCCGAAGGCTATCAGACAGTTTTAGGCGAGCGTGGTAGCGGCTTAAGTCAGGGACAGCGCCAGTTAATCGCTATCGCCCGCGTCGCTCTCATGAACCCGCGCATCTTAATTTTAGATGAAGCAACATCCAGCGTAGATACGCGCACCGAGCGCCTGATCCAGAAGGCGTTTGAGAAAATCATGAGTGGTCGAACCACATTCGTGATCGCCCACCGCCTCAGCACTATTCGCAACGCCGATTTGGTCATGATGCTGCGCGATGGTCATATTATCGAACGTGGTACGCATGTTTCGCTGCTAGCAGAGCAGGGCGCCTACTACGACCTGTATATGAGCCAGTTCCGCTATGAAGAAAAGCCCGAAGAAGCGGCCGACAGCTTAACACCGCTGCCCGTAAGCACATAGCCTTTTCCCTCTAGTGAAAGGAAAACGCCGCGGCATACTTTGCCCGCGGCGTTTCCCTTTCACCGGTCTGCTGTTTCGCCCCTACAAACCACTTCTCACTAGTGATGAATCACTTTGCAACCGGTTGCAAATGTGTCCCGCACGATTCCCGAACGATCAATTCTGTGGGCAGTAAAACCTGACGAACTTCGGTATTTTTCCCCTCGATCATGTCCAGCAGCATGGCCGCGGCCACGTATCCGCGCTCATGCACCGGCAAATTTACGGTCGTCAGCGCCGGATCCGACTGCGCCGCTAGCGGCACGTCGTCAAAGCCAATCACCGCAATATCTTCCGGCACCCGCAGCCCTGCTTCTTGTATCGCCTTCATGGCCCCCAGCGCCATCATATCGCTGCCGGCGAAAATGGCGTCCGGTTGCTTCGGCAGCAGTTCTTTCATCACTGTATACGCTGTTTGATAGCGGAATTCCCCGTCAATTTCCATCGTTTCGTCAAGATACAACCCCGCTTCTCGTAACGCTTGCCGGTAGCCAATCAATCGGTCATATCCGTCAGGATTGTTCAGTGATCCGGTAATCGTGGCGATACGGCGGCGCCCGAGCTTGACCAGATACTTGACCGCATGTGTGGCGGCTTGCACATTATCTACCGTTACATAGCTGATCTTCGACTCGAACTGGGTGGGGCGCTCAACTGTGACAAACGGCACTTTCATGCGCATCAAACGGGTGATCAGCGAATCGTTTGTCCGGATTGATGCCAGAATCAGCCCATCCATCAACTGGTTCTGCTGCATTATGCGGCTGTATAGCGTCTGCTCGTCTGCCTCAGAGCTTCCCCACCACAGCAGCGTGGCATAATCCCGCGCGTTGGTGACGTCTACTACCCCCTGAAGCAGCGCCGGAAAGTATGCTGAATCCTCAAACATCACTTGAATTGAGGTTGGGATAACCACGCCAATGATCCGCGTGCGCCGCGTCACTAGGCTGCGCGCAGCAGGATTCGGCGCATAACCCTCTTTTTCTACCACCGCCATCACCCGTTCGCGGGTGCGCGGGCTAACATAGGTTTCGTTGTTAATCACTCGCGAGACCGTAGAACGGGAAACGCCGGCTTTGCGCGCAATATCCTCAAGGTTGAGATTTTTTGAATTGGATCGCGTTTTTTCAGATTTCACAATCTATCGCCTGCGTCTGGGAGCGCTCTCATAGCAACTATATCACTCCGCATCATCGTCACCAAATACTGATGGGCAGGGCAAACCCGCCCATTTCATCCGCAGCGTCTTGGCGGTTCAAACGCTTTATCCTCCGTGTCCTCTGGGCCGCTGTGATTTAAACTCTTTTCCTTGGCGCTTCAGATCCCCCAAATTGACAAACAGCTCCATCCCGTGTTATTGTCGGGTTATCGCATAAACAACTGAGACGACATTGGCGCGCCAACACTTGGATGGGTGGCGTTCAATGGGGGAAGCCGGTGAAAGTCCGGCGCTGTCGCGCAACGGTAACAGCTTACTATAGCTGAAGCCCGAATACCCGCCAATAAGTCGCTCGTTCACCGCCTTCGCGCAAGAGGGGGTACGGGGCATGATAGGACAATTCCTATTTTCCCGCTTCCGAGCGGGTTTTCTTTTCCCCATACAAGTTAATCTAAAAGCCA
>JACSRP010000184.1 GCA_014879665.1 Anaerolineae bacterium
GCGCTGACCGCCTTCGCGCTGCTCCCACTCGTACAGCGGTTCTTTCCACCCGCCGCCATGCGTCCGGCGCTGCATCTGGTTGGCACGACCGGCAGCGGCAAGAGCGAGATCGCCGCGCTCATGACCAGCTTCTATGGCTGCTTCACCCGCGACACGCCGCCCGCGCAGTGGGGTGATACGGTCAATACGGTCGAAGTGTTGGGTTATGCGCTGGCGGACGCGCTGTTCTGGGTGGATGACTGGAAGCCGTGCTATTCGGATGAAAAGACCTTCACCCGCTTTCTGCACGCTTACTCACGCGGGATGGGGCGCGGGCGGCTGACCAAAGACTCGAAAGTGCGGCAGGATCGTCCCTGTCGCGGGTTGCTGCTCTCTACCGGCGAGACGACTATTGAGGGTGAAGCCTCCATTCTGGCGAGGATGCTGGTGCTGGAAATCCCGCCATGGGAGCAGCGCGATCCGGGTGGCAAGCAGCTAGCACAGGCGGAAACGCTTCGCGCTTCACTTCCTAGTTTCACCGCGCACTTTGTCCGCTGGATCGCGGCGCAGGTCGAAACCGGAACGCTGCAAAACCAGCTTGCCCACGAGTATGAATTGAGCGTCAAAGGCTACCGTGACAAACTCACCGCGCAGCCTGGCAGACAGGCAAACACTGGGCGGGTAATTGGCAACTGGGCGGCGCTGGTCACCGTGTACCGGCTGTTGCGCCAGTTTTTAGAAGAACGAGACGCGGATGAGGCACTGCCAGCGTGGCAGGACAGCATTGTACAAACAGCGAAGGCGGTGCAGGAAGAGCGTGCTGGGCAGGTGTTCATCGACACTCTGGGGCAGCTGCTCGCCAGCGGCGATGTGCGCCTTGTTGATCTCGACAGCAGCGAGGAAGTGAAGCCAGGTGCGCCGATCATCGGTTATCAGGATCACCGCTTCATCTACCTGCTGCCGGAAATCTCGCTGCGCGAGGTCAAACCCACGCAGGCGCTCAACTTCACGACCAGATCGATTGGCGACCAACTGCGCGAGGATGGTTGGCTGCTCCCGAACACTGCTGACGGACGGCTGACCATCCAGAAGCGTTTACGCGGAAACCGGGCGTGGGTATGGTGCTTGAAGCGGGCAATGCTCGATGGTGACACCGATGACAATGGTGACGCTGAAGTTCATGAAACCCATCAAGACACTGTTCGAGCATGATTCTTGATCTGATGACTCCGATGACAATGATGACATCTCTCCATGCAGGGGTGTCATCGCTGTCACCGCGTCACCGCATTTGAAATGGCAATTCACCACGACTCCCCAAAATACCCCCCACTCACTAAAGCTACTTATGAACTGCTGATCTGCACCTGATGACAGTGGTGACGCTGATGACAGTCTCGTTGTCGGCTCTCTCGCACAACCGCCGACGCGGCGATCTTACAGCGCGTGATCCCTTCCTATCAAACACCAGCAGGCAGTACGCTGCCCCCATCCCTTCGGGACGTGACCACCGAACTACCTACCTAAAAAGCCGCCTGCTGTAATCCAACTTACGAAGAGCCGACCTCACCAAGGCGGCTTTTTTGTTTGACAGGCTCCTTCCCTGCGCTGTCCCGCATAGGCGAGCGGTCGCGCTCACCTGCGCTGGCAGACTCCAGCGGTGTAAGGGAGAGTCACTATGTCCACCTTCCAGATCAAACCGTTTCCGTGTGTCGCTGTCTATCCGACCAGTTGGGCGGGCGAGATGACATTTGAGCAAATCTATGACGATCTCGCACATTACACCTCGAATGTGATGAAACGCAATGGCTTCCGCCCGCACGAACTTCCAGAGTGTTTGCAGATCGGTTTTATGGTGCTGTGGGAGACCTTAAGCGCACAGACTGACTTTCTCCTTCAGAAAACCCGCCGTCAGGCGGTGTTTTTCATTCTGGCGCGGTGCAAGATATCGTCGATGCGCTATCAGGCGGGGATGTATGACAGCCTCGACGCGCTGACTTCGGATGATTGGCATAATACCGCCGATGAGCAGATTGATGGCTTGCAGCACCGACGCGGCGAGCGTTGGGCAGGATGGGCGACCGAGATTGACATGCGCGTGGACATCGAGTGGATCATGTGCAAATTGGCGGAGAAGTACGCTGACTCGCTCAAGCATCTCGTCGCGCTGTACTATGTCACGACGCAGGTCAGCCGGAAAGACGCGGCGAATATTGCAGGTGTGACAGTATGGAACTGGTACAAGAGCTATGTGCTGCCCGTGCTGGCGGAGGTGCGCTACGAATTCGCGCAGGTGTTCCTGGAGACGCACAACTACGTGCTGCCTGAACCTGTCGCTCAACCCTCGAACAAGAACGGGCGTACCGGACGCTTCACCATACCGTATCGGGAGTGGCGGGAAGCCTATCGTCAGGGCGAGACCGCGCCCGCCGAGACGTTACTTGAGCAGTACGCCCACACGCCCTGCCTGAAACTGGCATTGCAAGCGCAGATCGACGGCAAGACGTATGAGCAGGCAGCGGAACAATACGGGCGAAAGTTCAACAGCTTCAAGAAACATATGAAGCGGGCGGCGAAGCTGCTCAAGGCGGCATATGCAGCGTGAGTGGCTCAACGTCTTGGCTGGGACGAAAACTCAGCTATACACTTTTTGCGGGTCAATTAATGCTCCATCGCGCAATTCGTGAATCGTATCTGCTTCAGCAATGACTTGCGGATCGTGAGTAATGACAACCACCGTCATTTGGCGCTCGCGGACAATGCGTCGAAGTAAATCAATGATTTGTTGTCCAATATGGCTGTCAAGTTGCCCCGTTGGTTCATCTGCCAATATAAGTTCTGGCTGCCCCGCAAGTGCGCGCGCTAATGCAATGCGCTGCTGTTCACCGCCGCTCATTTCGTAAGGACGATGCTTTGATCGTCCGGTCAGACCAACCCATTCTAGCGCCTCTTGAACACGATATTCGCGTTCCTCCCGTGCAAGCTGACGTATACGTAGGGGGATACCGATATTTTCCGCTGCACTAAGCAGCGGTAACAAACCGAATGACTGAAAGACAAACCCGAAGTGTTCTTGTCGCAAACGCAGCAAATCAGATTCATTCAAGAGATCGACTCTCTGATCTTTAAACCATACTTCACCCGACGTTGGATGATCTAGCCCTGCCAGGATATTAAGCAGCGTCGTTTTGCCTGACCCAGAGCGCCCGATGATTGCGGTCATTTCGCTTGGAAAGATGTCAAGTGAAACCCCTTTTAGCGCCAGGACTTCGGTGTTGCCCATTGGATATGCGCGCGTCACTCCATGCATACGCAGAATAGGCGGTTTTATATGCCCAAGCGCATTCATTCAACTTCCCCTTCAACTTCTGTTTTTTGAGGATATACACGTACGTGTCCTAGAGATAAATGGAGTCGCACGCGCTGCTTCATCTTCAGCGTGTCAATATAGGTCTGTGGCAGTTGAATACGCCCCGCACGGTCGAGCAGTACATATTCATCTTCTGTAAGTGCTTTCCCCGTGACATCGCGTGTACGAAGCGTTTCCGTACTCGCACGACCATCGAGCATGCCGATTACGCGATCAACGCGACCCGCGACATTATGATCATGGGTCACAATGATGATCGTCAAACCGAGATCGCGATTGAGCTGCCGTAAAGCATCAAAGATGATATTAGAAGCCTCACTATCCACTTCGCCTGTAGGTTCGTCTGCGAGCAACAGCGCGGGATTGTTGGCAACGGCAATTGCGATTGCAACACGCTGTTGTTCTCCGCCGCTCATTTGATTTGGCTTATGAGTAAAACGGTGATCAAGACCAACCGCGGAAAGCAGTTCGCGAGCGCGAATACGACGAGGGTTTGCAGCAACGCCGTCTAACGCCATGGGTAGTTCAACATTTTCTTCCGCTGTCAGATAGGGCAGCAGATTCCGCGATGTTTGCTGCCATACGAAGCCAACCACCCGGCGGCGATAGATCACCTGCTGACGGCGACTCAGTTCAAGTAAGTTGTGTGTTCCGACATGTACACGCCCTGCGGAAGGTGTATCGAGTGCGCCGAGAATATTCATCAAGGTCGATTTGCCCGACCCCGACGGACCAACCACCGCCATCATTTCACCTGCCTCTACTGTGAGATCTACGCCTTGGAGCGCCACAACTTCGAGGTCGGCTACCTTATAAATTTTGACAAGGTTTTCACAGATTACGAGCGACTTGTCCATAAAGATTAGTAACTCCTATTTATTCGTCACCAAGTCGTAAAACTTGTCCGATTTTACTGCGTGTGAGTGCCGAAGCCGCCCACGTAAGAAGCGCCACAAAGCTGATGATAATTATCACGAGTAACCCGCCAATTTGTCCTACCGGAATCTGAAGCGCCTCGTCGCCAAACAAAGCGAGAAACGGCATCAGGAGGTAGGCTAGGACAATACCAAGCAGTACGCCAACTGCTAGTGCGGGCGTAACCAGTGCAGCTTGTTCTGCGGTTAGTAAACCCCATATTCGCGCTCCATTCAGTCCTAAGGCGCGAAGAACAGCGAATGTGGTTGCGCGTCGGGCAGATGTCATCGCAAGATAGAAACCAAAATCGAGCAGCCCTAAAAGCAGGGATACCCAAAAGCCAGCAAACAGCACACCAATGATTGCATTTGGCAGCGGTTCGCGTAACAGTTGATTGTAGACAACCCACGCCTCATTGATAGAAATCAAACCGGGTAACGCCTCAATTTGTGATCGTGCAGCCGTATCCATTTGACGATCAGGCAGCGTCAGCCATGCCGTGTTGTTGGTGTAATACGATTCGGGAGATGCCTGTGCGTTGAGAAACCGCAGTAGGTCATCTGCTGGCGCAATCAAAAAGCGATCACCTGCCCCTGGATATGTCGGCAGAAACCCCATAACATGGAATCTCAACTCACGCACGCCCTCTGGCAGAACCAGCGTTAGCATGCCGATATCCCCTACTGCATAAGCATCGCGTCGATTGCGTGAGCCGAACGTATCGGCATAGGTGGATGATAGAATAACAGGAATTACCGGCTCACCTTGTGTCGGTCTTGCTGAGAGCTGAGGCTCGATTAACCGCGCACCACGCGCAAAAATTGCGTATGCTATCCGCAGTGAAGTATCGCCGCCTGCCGCCTGAGCACGGGTGAGCAATGCAGGTAAGGTGATTGGTAGTTGCATTGACCATTCAGGAAGAGGCGAATCTTCAAAGTCGTCAATAATTTCAGAAACACCCGCTGTTGTGGTGTAGGTCACGTCATCGATGTAGACAACATGCTCAAATGCGCTGGACTCTGCGCGGCTGAGAAAACGGAGACCTACGATAGTATATGGTAAGTGCGGATCGTCTGGTAAAAGAGCAGTGTATGGAACGAACTGCCCCGTTACAGTCTCATCAGGGGTCGTAAGTAAGATCGAGCGCGGAACGCCCAACGAATTGACAACATCCAATGCTAAACGAGTCGCTATATCCTCACCAGCCAAAGACTCGGCGTAAACCTGCATTGACACTTCGGCAGCGCTGATCGGTAGTTCGATTCCGGGATGAGTGCGTGTTTCTGGCATCGCTCCTGCAAAAGCTGCGAAGCTTTCGATCGATATTCCATAGAGCATCGTTTGTTGCCGACTGTTGGGGTCACTGGTCATATAGCGCGCTAATCGTTGTACCTCTCCCGGAAGTAGGTTAACCGATGGCGCTCCGGCGGCGAACGTCAATGCAACGTCGGCTCCGGTCGTATTTCGCGCTGCCTTCCAAGCTCCGGCATCATGTGTTGCTGCAAGGATCAATGATGCAATGCCGATTGCTAATGTCCCAATAATTATCATTACAAATTGCGCATAATGCCCTGGATCACGAGCGATATTCCAAAGTGCTAATGGTGCAATTAACCCATTGGCTCGGCTGAACAGGATACTAATCCCCTGCATTATCAACGGGAATAGACGAAGCCAGAGTAAGGCTGTTCCTGTGATGAATAATGCGGGAATGGCGAGGTTAAATGGGTCATTGAGTAAACCTGTCTCTTGAGCAGCGCGCGTGGTGAGCGCATCTATCAGAGCAGATGGATTGGCGAACAATTGCTCAAAGCTGGTGCCGCCAAATAAAAAGTAAAGCCGCAGCAGTAGTATGATGCTTAGTCCAATTAGAACTATATCGAGGTAATAGCGCGCCCATGCTGGAGTTGTCGGAGGTCGGCTTACCGATTGTTTCAAGCTGATTAGACTCGCACTTGCTGCCGGGATCGCTGGAATTGTTAGTACGACAATTGCTGCCAAGGCGGATATGCCGCTGAGCACGAAGCTCAACGGTGGAATAGTCGTCACTGAGAGCCCTGCGTCTAGCACATTGCTTAATGGGCTGAATCGCATGGCCAATATCAGAATACCAACAGCAACTGGCACGCCGCTGACAAATGCCAGCAAAGCCAGAATCGTCATGGTACCTGCTTGCATCATGCCCAGCTGCTCTGTGCTCCCTCCTCGACTGATGATTGATGACCATTCAACAGCGTGTCGTTCTAAAATCAAGGCGGTGGTCGTCATCAATTGATAGAAGAGCAGCAGCAGTACGCCGCCAGCAAAAAGGATGATTGTTCCTTCAACAGCGCTCAAATCGGACTGAAATTGATTGAGCAGGGTTGTTATACCACTCACTACTCTGAGATCGGGATGATCGATCCGAAACATACGCTCAATATTTTCTATGGCGCTTATTAAGCTGTTTAAATCAGCAGCCCGAAATGCGTCCGTGTCAGTCTCCACATACCACTCGTAACTTGTGCTGACACGCCCGATCGGGGCAATTTGGGCAGCATAAGCACCTTCACTCATGATCACACCGAAGTCAAAGCGTTGAAAATTATCCGTAACATCGGTCAATTGCCCTTGAAGGATGATTTGCTGCGTCAGCCAAAAGAGATTTTCTGGCATGATCGGCGCTAAAATGCCTACGATCTCCACCGACGTTTCGTCAAGCGTATCTGGATAGAAGGTGATCGTGTCACCAACCTTTAGATCCGTCCGGCGAGCAACGTCTTCACTAATTGCTGCGTGACCGTCTCCGGTGGGATACTCCCCTTCAACCACGATAAAACGGTCCGTCAACCGTTCGTAGGCGGTGGGTACATATGCACGCCTGTTTTCATCCCCCAGACATACATTGGCGTCCTCATTGCACACAATGCTATCCAGTCGGGTTCGGTTTTCAATGCTGACGGCGACAGCACCCAGTTCATGCATAATGATTGAACGTCGCGTTTGGTCGAACGGGGACGCGCTGATCAGCGACAGCATCAGGTCCCGTGGATGGGCGTTGTCCACAGCGTAGCGCAGCGCCGACTCGCCTAATGCGCGCAGGTAGAGTGGACTCAACGCGAAAAAACCGGTGACAAGACTAAAAGCCACCAGCAGCATCAGCATTTCGCGGCGTCCGCGCCATAACCGTTTGAGGATAAATGACCAAGACATAAGCATCACCTCAATAACGCAGGGCTTGGTTTAACGACATACGCCGGATTAGCAGTGTGGTGACGAGCAGCACAAGGAACAACAATCCGATCAGTAGCGCTGCATAGAGCAGCAGCGCTGCGGTATCAACTTCGACCAGAAATGGAGGTGTGATTGCGTTGCGATCAGTGCTAATTGCTAACGTTGGCAGTACCTGTGAGCTGAGAAGCATCCCCATCGTCGTTCCCACCAACGCAGCCACACCAAAGATGATCACTTGCTCGAATGCCACACTGATAGCGATACGCCCTGAAGACATCCCCAAAGCCCGTAGCACTGCGAATTGATCGTGGCGGTTTTGTGCATTTAAGGCGGTATAGGCTAGCAAACTGATGACGCTGAGGGTGAGCGAAATGATGAAAGCGATCAAAAGTAACCGACTTAACCCCAACAGCAGTACGTCTCCCGCTAATTGTTCACGCGCATCAACAGCAGTGACAGCATTCAAAACCATGTGATCTTCGGCATTGATCGTGTATGCCTCCAGCCACGCATCCGTATCGACACCGTCGGTTAGCGCAATCAAGATCTCATTGGGATAGTAGGCTGCTTCAGGTCGTTGGTTGAGGGCATACAGCAGGATATTAAGATCGGCAACGACAAATGGAGATTGATCAGCATACAGGGTCGGGAAATAGCTTGAAATTTCTTCAACAACGAAGGTATATGGGCGACTATCGATATAAAGATTGAAGGTCGCGCCAATCTCAAGTGCATTTTCTGCTGCGAAAGACGTGCTGATAACCGAAGGAATAGCTGGCGCAGGGGGATACAATGAAATACCAACTGTGGCGCGATTTTGACGTTGTGACCAAATCAGTGACCATCCATCTCCTCCATCCATAGGCATCTTTTCGAGTTGGCTGGTCATAATCGAGTTTGGGTTATCTAAGGTGAGTGACCAATTTTCAAGCGCTAATAAATCGTTGGTGAGAGGCTGTCCATTCACATCTAACGGTATCAGCCCTGCAATTTCAAGCTCACGCTGCACCATAGGTGACCATTGATTACCTAAATTTGTGCGCCAATAGAGCGTATCAAGCGTTAGTGGACTAACAATATCCGTGGTAAGTTCCCCCTCGAAATGAACCCATCCACTCACACCGTCAAGCGCTGCCTGTAATCGAGCCCTCTCCGCTTCTATTTGTGCTGGAGGCGCAAAAGCATTGACATTGAGATTAAATCTCGAAAGGTCTGTGATATCCTCCACCCCTTCGATTGCGTAAGGATGCAACTGGATTTGTGAATAGGTACCATCGGCTTCACGCACGCGAGCGAAAAATGTGAATTCCTCAAACAAAGAAGAAATCAATGGAACACCATCGGTGCGTTCTCCCGTTTGGCGATTGAGAATAGAGTCGCGCAAACGCAAACTTAGTCCAAGTCGAGTAGTGCCACTTGGCAGTAGGATTCCCGATTCTGGCAAATCGGGCGATGAAGGTAATGCCAATCTCCCTAAATCATTACGCCAATAAGCTGTGTTCTCAAAAGTTTCGGGGTCAACGGAGAGAAGCTGCCCTGCTGCGACTCCTGAACCGTCCAGTGAAAAGTTCACATTGTCAATGCGAAATACGCTTGTCGCTGCATGTACGCCATCCATTGTGGCATAAGTTTCCATCGCTGCAGTACGGATAGTGTTCGGTTGTTCAGGTTGCTCAAAAAGCCGCACATCCGCTCCGACGCGGTATCTTGATTGATCAGTATAACTTCGCGTCAAGGTGGCTTGAAAGCTGATTGCGAACCAACCAACGCCGATTGCTAATGCCAACAAGAAGGCGAGTCGCGCATAGTGTGCTGGATCGCGACTTACTGACCAAGTTGCCAATGCGCCCTCAGCCCCACGACGTTTGGCGAATAGTTTTGCCGTCAAGTCTGTCAATGGCGGGAATAATCGCAGGGTTATACTTCCCAGAGCAATGAACAATAAGGCGGGTGCAATCAAAAGCAGTGGGTCTTCGTGCAATTCGCCAAACAATGATGTTGCGAAAGGTGTATCGGTCGCAAGCAGGCGGTACAGTGCAGTCCCTCCCATGACTGCCAACAGTAGATCGAGATAATAACGCTGCCACCAGCTTTGCCGGGCTGCACGGATTGTGCTGCCGCCAGCACTGATGAGCGGTAGTTGTAGTACCCGGCGTAAGGTGACTATCAGCACACCTAATGCCAACATACTCATCACCCCCGAATAGATGAATGGCAGTGCATCAAGTTCGAGTATCAATTGGTCAGTGTTGGTGAGCAGAGGCGACAACGCCATCAATGCGTGTATTGCGATAAAAGGGGCAATGAAGGTGGCAATCAGGCAGATGATTATTCCCTCGACCGCCCATAAAAGGACGATTTGACTGTCGAGCGCGCCCCGATTCTGAAGCATTGCGACCACACGGCGCTCGCTGCGTTGTGCAAGTGTTACCGTGATGAGCAGAAAAAATAATACTAACGCTGCTACTTGAAGCATCAAGATGCCAAAAGGCGCATTTAGCAAGTTGACCTCGGCAGAATAATTTGTCAGTATCCGGGGCAAATCGGTATTGAACGTGCTTGAAAATCCGTAGTCGATTTCTAGAATGCGCTTTAGCGTGTTTTTAAAGCTGTTTATCTGTTCGACGGCTTGTGGGATACGTCCAAAAGCCAGCGCATCATGATCGAATAGAAAACGCCATCCTAAAGAGGAACTCGCCTGCGGCGTATAGTCTCTAATGACGTTGAGTAAGTCACTGCGTGCAACGAGAATATTCGCTTCCATACCATTTTGTGAGCTATTAAGTCGTAGAGGTGAGGGAGACATCCAAAAATAGTCGTCGCTATCGAGCGGTGCGACGATGGCTACAATTTCGACGGTGACAACCTGACTTGATGCCCATCCCCTCTGATCAAGCGTAATGATATCACCCAGCGCTAAATCAAAACGATCAGCTAATTCAAGCGAAATCGCACCGGAAATAGCAGCATTTTCCGAAGGCACAAGTGCGCCTTCTAAAACTTGAACGCGGCTTTCCCAGTTTTCATAATAAGCGGTTCGTAACATTAAATCAGGAATCTCAGTGTCGTTGTGTATAACGAACGTTGGGGCGGATTCGCTCCAAATGTCGATTTCATGAAGCCATGTAGGAGTTATTGCATTAAAGCTCTTCCAGGCAGCTTCCCGTACAGAACTATCTAGTGCACCCCAGACCTCATCTAAGTTTGTGTTATCTGAACTTAGCCCAATGCGACTGTTAATATTGATCATCTCAGCGGATTGTGAATCAATCCGCTGGATCATCCCTACTTGGACCATAAGTGCGGTATATAAGGGAGACATAGCGCCAATGACAGCGGTCAAGAGGACGCACGCAACAATTATCAGGCGTGAACGCCAGTCGGCTCGCATACGGATGATGGCGAAACGCGCTGCCCAGACCAGTGCAAACACTTTACTCAAATTCCTTCCATCCGCTAAGCTGTGGTGATATCACTATTATTTGCTCTCCCAAAGTAGTTCGAGTTGATTCCAATCCCGCGAATTTACCAATCCTGTCGATACCACAATACTTTTTTTGTTAATCAAGCAAAAGAAAGGTGTGATTAAGCTTGGATCAAACTGAATTGACAGCGTCGTACTTCCAGGGTTAGAGGCAAGAACTGTAAAGCCAATGTTCAATTGGCTTACCATAGTTTTCGCACTTTCCAAATCACCAATACAGACTAAAACAAGTTCGACTCCATGCATACGAGCTTTAGGATAAAGACGATTTAATGTTGGGATTTTCGCACGGCAGCTTTCGCAATGTGGCTGTACAAAAATAAAACAGACATCACGCTCCGCATAAATTGATCGATTAACACTGCTCCCATCCAGTGCTAAAGCTGAGAAATCAGGCGCGATTTGTCCGACAGGCAGTTTCTTGAGGGCGGGGCTAGACGCATTGAGCGGTTGCCCAACTCGCTTAAAACTCAATGCTAAAAGCAGCAGGATCAATATCCACAAGATTGCTATATTTAAGGTGATAAAATCATAAGACATTGTCTTACTTCTTTTCTTTATTAAAATTCTGTTCAAACAACGAAGCTACACTGGATAGATTTGTTGCTATTTGAAGGAAGGCGATTGCCCAAAAACTTACTATAATTGCTTCTACTAGAGTAGGGGTTTCCACCATGTTTTTGCCGTTGGTCAGCAACGTTAAGCCTATGACAGAGCATATAATGAACAGAATATTCCTCAAAATGTCATAGGTTGAAATACGCTTTTCTGATGCCCCAAAGCAGTTACAGGATATACGCAACCCTCGAAACAAGGCTGCACCAATTGCGAAGGTGAATATAAGTAGAATGACGGAAGCAATACCAAAGCCCACTACCTGAAACCGAATGTTTAATAGTAGCAATACGACAATTAAAAATTCTTGTGCTATCAGTAGCATCGCAGCGATTTTGCTGAAACGTGACGGAATTAAGTTAAATCTTCCAATTGAAGAGGCGTAGTTGTTGATATCAACAATTTTTGTGATGAATGAAAAAGTAAATAGTAAAATTACAGCGAAGCGACAGAAAAAGAGAACATATACTTCGAGATTCTCTATCACGATATACGCGGCTCCCAATTCCAAGTTAATCTGTTTTTCCATTCAGCAGAGTTCATTACGTTTGGCTGATCGTTTCTCAAATTTGATTTTGCTGCTGTGTATTCGGCAATGTAATTGCCACCAAGGATGAGTCCATTTATATATTTCGATGTATTGTTGGTGTCGAGATCAGAGAATGAACTCGCCATATAGTCGCGACATGCACAGTAAATATCCCACATCAATCTTTCCTCCTCTGTGGTTGCAAAGGATATTTGTAACCCTAGAGTTCTCGCTTCCGATCGGGTAATGCTATAATCATGCGTTCGGTATCCCGAAATGAGCTTATTTACAATCAATTCTCGAGTTTCAGGATTAGCCTCAGGCAACTGAAAAGCGAGAAGCTGATTGGCAATTTCACGCACATGCACATGGGCTCTGTAAAATAATCCAAGCGATGCCGGGAAAATCCGTTGGCTAACTAGAGTAAATAGATGTAAGCGATATTC
Source organism: Anaerolineae bacterium (assembly GCA_014879665.1). Lineage (GTDB taxonomy): Bacteria > Chloroflexota > Anaerolineae > Aggregatilineales > Phototrophicaceae > Flexifilum. Next base: position 12,552 of record JACSRP010000184.1, read on the forward strand.
TTCTGTATCTATTCCAAACCAAGCTTCAGCCATTTCCTTAAGTGCTCGGATGTCTTCCGCAGAAATAAATGCGGGTGTTCCAACAGGCAAATCACCGCTGGAGGATATATAGGGGTCGAGTGGACTGAGTTCAGACAAAGGAGTAAGCACAAGTTGGTTGGCGGCTATACATATTAAGGTTCCCGCTGATCGTGCTTGATAGGGCACCAGAATGTTTATGTGAGGGGCATATTCTCGTAGCAGCAGTGCAATCCTGTATGCAGCACTGTTAAACCCACCTTTAGTCTGTAATATAACGTCCAATTTACTCACTGAGGCGAGTGACTTGAGACACTCATAGATAACTGGAACATCCGTGTTATCTATATGCTTACTTAAATTGTCCCCTATGAAGTAGATTATGACTCGACTCCCGCGTAATTGTTCTAGTTCAAGAATTGCCGGGGTTAGGAGCATTTGCGTTTACCTTAAGTTCGTCCAGATCGACATTGGTCCAGGCGCTAGTTTGAGCCGCGCATTAGTTGAGCTGCGAGAGCTGCTGTCATTTTAAGTTCGGGAACTCGTTGCTCAATAAAAATGAACTGCCCATTTGGGTTATTCTCGATAAATACATAACGTCCATCAGGTGTAACTATTAAATCGATTGCACTGAAATTTAACTGATAGGACTTTACGAACGTAATACAACGCTGTGCAATTTCTGTGGGTAAATTGGCTTTTCTATAGGGTATCGCAACGTTATAGTGTCGCCAATCTGTGCTTGTCTGCTTATCAGCTTGAGAGTGTATTTCGGCTGCAAATATTTCATTTCCAATTACTGTAACGCGCAATTCATAAGCTTTAGGTATATATTCTTGAAATTGGCAAGCAACCTCAGCGATCGTGTCTAAGAAATGCAGATTTGCTTCCGTAACAAAAGTGGTGTAGACCGCTTTTAAATTTACTTCCGTTTGATCAGCATGCAGCTTCGTATTTACTGTTGTGCCAAGTGATGAACTGAATAAGGTTTTGTATATAATTTTTCGGTCACATGCGAAATAAAAATTACGTGCTTCTTCGGGATTATTAGTGACCAACGTTCTAGGTATATCAAAACCCATTTTTGCAGCTCGTCGCAACTGCTCTAACTTAAAACTTGCTAGGCGAATGTGTTCGGGATGACTAACCCAATAACAATCAATTGTTCCCCATATCCCACCCATTGCGTGTCCGATTTCACCGGTAGCAAAATCCCTTTCTTCTTGTGAGAGATCTGGTGAAAACACAAACTTATCTGGACGTCTCCACCAGATTGAACGTACATCCAATAGATCAATATGGCGATTGCTTGACTTAATTTCGATCTTTCCATTCCAATTGGTTGTGTTGTGAGAAATCGAAATACTTGTGTTCAATGGAATATCATTGGTGTTTAAACGTATTGGACTCCCGCCAAGTGAATTCAATGTTTGTACTAAATTATCTGTGTGCGAATCCATATAATTCGTAACTATAACAATAGATTTTTTCATTGCAGCAGATTCTCTTGAAAATATCGTTGGTCAAGAATTTGGAGTAAATAAGGCGATGGAACGGATTTATATAGCTTGTTTATACATGAAGTTTGCGTCAGAGTTGGCTTTACATTAGTAAATCCGCTCCATCTGAAAGCTCACCTGCGCGTATTATGAACAAAGTTTGACGAACTTTCGCGAGTTATTAGCAAGGGTCTGGACAAACTCCGCCCCCAACCACGTCCGCACACCAATAACAATCAATATCACACCAAGGTCCCGTACATGGACAATGCCAGTCTTGCGTGCAATAACTCATGACTGCTTCGTTAGCCACCCAAACTTGTTCTTGCTGATCATAAAAGCCCGCTTCCGGTATGGGAGTAACAGAAATTTCTTCCGCGACGTTAAACGCGAACAACCTGCTTTTCATGGTGCAACCTCCTCTATAGAATGAAAGGACAAAAACTCAATTATCAATTGAGTTACGTTAACTGTAAGCCCAAATTCGTAAATGAGTCAACCTGTATATTTATATTCTTAATATTCTTTGACTTAACTAACCTGAGTTTCGGATAGCTAAGGAACTAAAGCAAGGGCTTGAGCTTCACAGGTAGACCAGTTG